>RDXD01000005.1 GCA_004292575.1 Bacteroidota bacterium | reverse complement strand
AGTGTGCAACTGCACCGCCGCGACTATAACGTATTGCCCCAAATCTGGCCCGACGGTCGCGAAGGTGCCACGGCTTTTTCCGGCGTTTTTCAACCAACGGTAGATTTACCTTTTCTCACGGCGGTGAATATAGACAGCAGCGGCTATGCCTTGGCACCCAATTTTACGCAATATTACAACCATTATCACTGTGCCAACGTGGCCCTTTACAGCCAAAGCACGCAGGAAATGCACAACGTATTTTTTGGCGGCATTGCACAGTTTTACGATAGCCTCGGGGTGCTGGTGCAAGACAATACTTTTGAAGTAGACGGTGCGACACGCAGACTGAGTCTTGCGGCATTGCCTGCCGGTGTGTACTATCTACGAATGAGCAGCGATACGTTCATCCAGACCATTCCGATTACAAAGTATTGACCTAACCATAGCGTGTTGAATACGACAACCGTAGGACTTTAACAGAGCGCTTCACCCAATTGTGCGTGCCAGCGGAAACCCTCAGCATGTACAATCCACTACTCAAATGCGATATTGCAATGGGCTTTTGGCGCCATGCTGCCTGGTAAACTTACCTGCCTTGAAAGTCGAAAATAGCAATATCAGCCTGGGCGACATCTAGGGATAGATTGGGTTGGTCATGCGCAGGATTGGAAAAAACCGGCATGGGTTTGCGGGCCACTTGCGCCAAACCCTACTTCAAATATTGGCAGTTCCGACCCAAGGGGTTTCCTCCACAGGCAAATGACACCTGCGGACACTTGGGTGATTTGGCACTGATATTCAGGTACTTATATTTTTCAGGGCTTCACGTCTACGCGTGAAAATACTAATTTCACTTTTTCGAGTAACCCTGTGACGAATTAAATGGCATATAATTGTGACACATTTTTCACTTATGTTCATACAGGCCACTTTATCATCGAAAGAAGTAATAATGGACTTTCGCATTCAATTGATGGAACTACAAGAGCGATGAATTTACCAAGCGGAATTTATTTTGTAAAAACAAATGACAAAGCTGTTAGAATTGTAAAACAGTAGTACGCTTTTCGATATCTGTGCAACTATGCATTAAAAATATAAACAGTTTCCGGTACTAACCAAGAGATAATCAACTTGTTAGAGTTGACGGGACTGATGTTTTGTAATGCGGCGCATAAATTCAACTTTTCACTAAACAAATTCAACTTTTCACTAAACAAATTCAACTTTTCATTAATGAAAAAGAATTACTTTGCTTTTGCAGGAGCGTTCGCCGCTCTCTGCTTTTCCGGAGTTGTATTCGGACAGGCTCCCATCAACGATGAATGTGAGACCGCATTGGTGCTCACAGTGGATTCAACGTGCAATCCTTTGAACACCAATGCGCTGGGAGCTACACAGTCGCTTCCCGCAATTATCTGTAACTCCTTCACCTCTGGAGAAGCGAATGACGTTTGGTTCAGTTTT
>RDXD01000004.1 GCA_004292575.1 Bacteroidota bacterium | reverse complement strand
CAGGGCAAAACGCATTTGAAAATCTTAACTCAGGTACTGAAGGGTGAGGAAATGCAATAACCCCTTTAGTTAGAGCTGTAGTTTTCGTTTTTTACACTTCAAAAAGTCATGGAAACATCTTTTGAAGTGCACTTCGGGTCGATCAAGGATCCTCGCACAGGGAATGCAACCCGCCATTTGCTATCTGACCTCATCGGTTTAGTTACCATTGCCATACTATGCCGAGCTGAGGGCTGGGAGGAGATTGAGGATTTTGGCAAAGCCCGGGAGCCATTCCTGCGTAAGGTATTGCATCTTACCAATGGTATCCCTTCCCATGACACGTTGGAACGCGTATTCAGGCGCCTTTCACCGAAACATCTGGAGGAATGCTTCCGGAGCTGGGTAGCAGGTTTGGGCTTGGAGCATGAGCACATATCGCTCGACGGCAAGAGCCTGCGCGGGTCTGGAGACAGCTATTCCGGTAAGGCGATGATTCACATGGTGAGTGCATGGGCCAACGGTGCGGGTATTTCGATTGGGCAGGAAACGGTGGATTGCAAAGAAAACGAACACAAGGCCATGCTGCGGATACTCGAAATGCTGGATTTGTGCGGCTGCTTGATTACTATTGATGCGATGGGAAACCAGCGCAAGATCGCCACTGAGATTCTCGCCGGAGAAGGGGACTACCTGATAGCACTTAAAGAAAACCAGCCGACGATACTGGAAGAAACAGAAGCCCTTTTCAACTCCATCGGCCCCGAATCGAGCCAAACTCAATACGACAAAGGCCACGGCAGGATCGAAAAACGCACCTGTCACGTCATTTACAAAGTAGACATGCTGGACCCAACCCACGATTGGCCAGGGCTAAAGGCACTGGTCAAGGTAGAGTCGGAAGTCACCAAAAGCGATAAAACAAATACCCAGAACAGATACTACCTTTCCAGCAGACTTGCCACCGCAAGCGAATTCAACGTCGCCGTTAGAGGCCACTGGGGCATCGAAAACTCCCAGCATTGGGTTCTCGACGTCCAGTTTGATGAAGACCGTTGCACTAAACGAAAAGAAAATTCCGCAGAGAACTTTGCTATCCTCCGTAGACTGGCGCTCAACATCCTTAATCATGACAAAACTCCAAGACTCAGCACCAACCGCAAAAGAATGAAAGCTTCTTGGGACGAAAACTACCTCGTCAAGCTGCTCGGCTATTTGAAAAGTTGAAATGCGTGTTGCCCTGGGCTTACATAATTAATGGACCTGTTAACTTTGCCGGAGGCCACTTCAAACTTTCCCACTTCAAACTTCAAACTCTTGAACCTTTCTTCCCTCGCCCGCCAAAAGCAATCGTTTCTCTGTGTGGGCCTCGATACCGATCCGCTAAAGCTGCCGGAAGCCGTGCGGGGTGAAAAGGACCCGGTGGCGGCTTTTAACCGCGAAATCATTGAAGCCACAAAGGATGTGGCCA
>RDXD01000003.1 GCA_004292575.1 Bacteroidota bacterium | reverse complement strand
TGTAGAAATCATCACAACGATGAAACTGGAAGGAATGAAGCGCATACTTGCTCCGATAAATTCTGAAATTCTACATTGGGTTAAAAGCTGTTTTATTTGAAATTATGCAATCTTGGTCATTATTGTACATTTTGAGTACTATAAGTCATTGCTACATTGCTTTATTCTGCCGTTGTGCGTATATTTGTTCCAGCTCTTTGACAGATGTACAGCGTTGTTACCGAAGAAATAGCCACCCAAAGAGTATGTGGGATTTTGCTTGGTAACGTAAAACATCAAAGCATAACAACCGTTGTGTCGAGGCAAAAACCAAGCCCATAACTACACAACAACCGAGCAATCGGCGACCTTTCAAAGCCGAAGGACTTTTCCTTCTGCGGTCAGTTCGACCGCGCAGCAGAGAAATACTGCTGTACGCCTGTGGAGAGATGTCCGTTGAGACACTCTGTGAAGCAGGAAGGTAACATCAGCCTACGTGAGTAGGTTTGTATAGGTTTATCGGAACGGCAAGTCCAGGTCTGACGGCTTGGTACGGGCGGTTTTGAGAACATACGCTGCGTCTTCTTCGCTGTAATTTGCTCGACCACCACGACCAGGAGCATCCGATAGTCCAGTGATACCCGAAGCATTGTAGCGGTGTATCCATCGTTGGAGTGTTCCTTGGGTCACCTTCAACTCTGGTGCAGCATCGTGGACACTCGTTCCAGCATGGTCAAGCATATACACCAACCAGCACCGCAGCCCGTTCGACCAGACGCTTTTCTTTGCTCCGAAATTTGGCGAGACGGCGGAGTTCTTTTGTTGTCTCCGATCCCTAGTCTTTCAACGATAATGATTTTTTTTCGCGTGGCATAATTCCTCCAAGTGTGAGTGAAAATGCCACAAAATAACGAATAATTGACTAATTCAAGAATCATGTACTTAATTAGGACTTTCGCAAAAGTACGCTGTAGATCATAAACCCTTCGACAAGCTCAGGGTGAAGACCGCTTTAATCCTCATGCTGAGCCTGTCGAAGCACCTCAACGATAGCTTTTTGTGAAAGTCTTATTAATGTTACTTCTTGTGTTCTTCCAGCATTTTTACGTGTTCTTGTTTCATTTTTTCGTGGTCTTGCTTCATTTTCTCATGCTCTTGTTTCATGGTTTCGTGCTCTTTTTCGAGTGTTTCGTGGTCTTTCGCTATTTGCTCCGTACTCGCTTTGCCAGATTTATGACGTTTTTCTAATGCCGCGTGTTGGCGGATGATGTTGTCGTGTTGGCGCACAATCTTGTCATGCTCACGCATCATCTGTTTATGCGCCTTTTCGAGCGATGTATGCTCGGCATCTTTACCTTTGGAAAGTTTATTGTGTTCGCGCATCATTTTCTGATGCTCTTTTTCCATTGTGCGGTGTTCCTTCTCCATTGTGCGGTGTTCGGCTTCGAGAGCTTTGTGCTTTTCGGCAAGCT
>RDXD01000158.1 GCA_004292575.1 Bacteroidota bacterium | reverse complement strand
AAAACTAATCATTGCGCGGCCTTCGGCTCGCGTTTTTTAAGTAGGCACAAAGGCACTAAGCCACTAAGTTTAAACATTGACTTTTGTGCCTTAGTGGCTTTGTGGCCAAAACGCTGGCAAAACACTTCTATGTCAAATGGAAAATATTGGCCGGCGCCCTGATGCATGGGCAGCTGTAAATAATTGCACAAATGGTTGTATTGGGTGCGCAGTACGCCCAGCGGCGGAAACTTTTGGGCGGGTAGGGCTTCCAGGGTTTTTAGGTCGTCGGCATTGTAAAGCAGTACGGCGTAGGCTTTTTTACCATCGCGACCGGCACGCCCTGCCTCTTGGTAGTAGGCCTCGGGGTTTTCGGGCGGCTCGGCGTGTATTACTACCCGCACATCGGGTTTGTCTATACCCATTCCAAAGGCATTGGTGCAGGCCATTACCCGCACCTTTCCCGCTATCCAATCGGCCTGGCGCTGGCTGCGGGTAGCTGCATCCAGGCCGGCGTGGTAAAATGTGGTGCTGATGTTTTGCTGGGCCAGCAAGGCGGCAATGTCTTGCGTTCGGCGCCGGTTGCGGCAATAAACCAGCGCCGAGCCTGGCACATTTTGCAGCACTTGCAGCATTTTTTGAAACTTGGCGGTTTCGCAAAAGCTGCTGAACGACAGGTTGGGCTTTGCAAATGACTGCCTAAACACTTGTGGCTTATCCAATTGCAGCTTGGCACAAATGTCCTGCTGCACATCGGGCGTGGCCGATGCTGTAAGGGCCAGCATGGGTACCCCCGGCAAATCTTCCCTAATGTCGGCAATTTTAAGATAGGGCGGCCTAAAATCGTAGCCCCATTGGCTTATGCAATGCGCTTCGTCAATGGCTATTAAGTTTACGGGCAAGCCTGGCAAATACTCTTTAAAAAGCGGTGTTTGCAAGCGCTCGGGCGATACAAACAAAAATCGAAATAGGCCGTGGCCGCAGTTTTCGAGTGCCTTTTTTACCTCGAAATAGGTGAGGCCGCTGTGGAGTGCCAAGGCGGATACATTGCGCCGCCGCAATTGGCTCACCTGATCTTGCATGAGGGCTATAAGTGGGGTTATAACCAAGCAAAGCCCCGGCTGCGCCAGCCCTGGTATTTGGTAGCACATGGATTTGCCGCCACCCGTGGGCAGCAGTGCCAGCGTGTCGCGGCCGGCCAACACCGATTCGATAATGTTGAGCTGCAACGGTCTAAAACTGGCATAGCCAAAATACTGCTGCAAAATTTGGTGTGGGTTGTGCGGCATTGGCTGCTAAATTAGGCCCATTTTACCGTAACTTTTTTACCCCCAGCCAAAGGCTGTTGAGGGCCAAAACCACATCGCTACCACCCATAACCAGTGCGCCAAAAGTGGGGCTTAAAAAACCGAATGCCGCCACCGGTATGGCCACAATATTGTAGGCAAATGCCCAAAAGAGGTTGGTTTTGATGGTAAAATAGGTTTGCTTGCCCAGCAGCATGGCGTTGGGCAACTGGCTAAGCCCGCTCTGGGTAAGCACTACCGAGGCACTTTGAATGGCCAGCTGCGCGGCTTCTGATAGCGAAATGCTGATGGTGGCTTTGGCCAGTGCCGGCGCATCGTTAATGCCATCGCCTACCATAGCGGTGGGTTCACGGTTGGTAAGGGCCGTTATAAAGGCCAGTTTATTGGCCGGCGTTTGCTCGGCCACCACGTTGGCAATGCCCAACTGCTGGGCCACCGCCGCACATTTGGCTTGCGTATCGCCACTTAGCAGCGTGGTTTCAATGCCGCTGCGCTTGCAAAAGTCTACCACTGCCGCCGCCTCGGGCCTTAGCTCGTCGGCAATGTTGATGTAGCCCACAACCGCGCCATTTTTCAACAAATACACGTCGGCCTCGGGGCCATCATAGGTGCCGTTTAGCAGCGCCTTTGAGCCCAGCTGGTAGGTATTGCCGGCAGCATCGGTGGCGTGCATGCCCAGTCCTTTTTGCTCGGTTATGGTTTTCCAGCGCATGGGGCTACTGGTTTTCCAGGCTGCTGCTATGCTGCGGGCAATGGGGTGGGTACTCATTTTTTCTAAATGGTACACCAGCATTTTTCCTTCCTGCTCATCTATAAAAAACCCATAATTGGTAATGGTAAACTTGCCGGTGGTAAGGGTGCCAGTTTTATCGAAAACCAGGTGTTTGATGCGGGCAAAAGCCTCCATGGTGCTTACATTGGTAAACAATACACCATAGCGGGCAGCCCTACCCAAGCCCACGGCAATGGCTGCGGGCGTGGCTAAACCCATGGCGCAGGGGCACGCTATTACCAGCACGGCTATGCTGCGCAGCAGGCTAGTGCCTACGCTGTGGTGCCCCAAATAGTAATTGCCCAAGCCGGTAAGCAGGGCTATGGCCACCACCACGGGCACAAACACCGCACTTATCTTATCGGCCAACTGTTGCACCGGTGGCTTTTCGGCCTGGGCTTTTTTCATCATGGCCACAATGCCACTCATTACGGTTTGGTTGCCCACAGCTTGCACATAGGCTTTTACTTGTCCGTTTACCATTACGCTGCCGCCCACCAGCGTTTCGCCAGGCTTTTTTGGCACCGGTAGGCTCTCGCCCGATAGCAGGGCTTCGCTTACTTCGGCATCACCGCTTAGTATTTTGCAATCGGTGGGCACCTCCTCGCCGGTGCGCACCATTATAAGGTCGCCCACACGCAGCGCAGATCTTTCTACTGTAAAAATGTTTTCGTTGTGCTGGTCATCGTAGGCAATCATGTTGGCCATTACCACCTGCCTATGGCTAAGTTTATTGATGGCTGCCTGCGTACGATGCACGCTAATTTCTTCTAAGTAATTGCCAAAAAACACAATGGTGATGATGGATGCAGCAGTTTCGAAAAACAAAAAGTCGGACGGATGGCTTGTAAACAGGCCATAGGTGCTGTATCCAAATGCTGCCGATGCGCCCAGGGCAATAAGTACATCCATATTGGGCACACCACCACGCAGGCTGCGCCAGGCACTGCTGCCAAAATACTGCATGCCCACCACAAATACGGGCAGGGCCAACACGAGCTGCACCATGGGTTGCATAAGCCAGTGGATATGTAAAGCCGGTATCATGTGGCTCATGAGCAATAGGGTAAATGGCAGGCAAAACCAAAACCGCCAAAGCTTGCGATAGGTGGGTGCATTCTCGTTCTTAGATGCATCCCCTTGGGCTTGCACGGTGTAGCCTAAGTTTTCTACGGCTTTTATGGCTGCGGGCAGTTGCAGGGCGCTATCTGGCAGGGCGTTAAAGCTTACGTGGCCGCTTATGGGGTTCACGCTTATTTGCTGCATACCCTGCTTAGCCAGCACTTTATTGATGCTGAGTGCACAGTTGGCGCAGTGCATACCGCTTACCTTCCAGTCTATTTTTTCCATAATTTCTGCCGTTGATGCGTAAAAATGGCACTGCTAAATTGGCCTGCGTTTTGAGAATCCTCAGACTTTGTTTGCCTTGGCAATCGAAAGGTATCTGACTTAGCCAATTTCATGATTTTCATCTCAAATTATGATTCTAAGAACAAGTGTTTTACTAACCAAAACTATGTGTAGGACGGAAAATCACTTCACTTCACAAACCCTTCGACATTCCGTTGCTTCTTCTCACGTCAAATCGTTTATGTCGTCAAGAAATACAAAGTTTCTATGATAATCCAAATATTCCCCTCTCTCCTCAGGGTATATCCTCAAATTGTTTTTAGCATTTGGATTTATATTAAGTCGTTGCCAAGTGTATGGTGAAAGCAGTGTGCCACAAACTAAATCACCATTGTCTTTAAATGTTATGTAGCCTTGGTCAAAAAGCTTGTCATAAGTCGGCGTTAAAGTAAGGCCGTTTAGATAATCAGTTGCTTGGTCTTCTCGCCCCTCTTTAATACAGACTCTGTAAGGTTTGATATGGCTTGCAATTAATAGTTTTTCATCAGTAATTTTTGTGAATGGACACTGAGGCATATGTTCAATAACTTTCTTTCTATACTGGTCTGCACCTTGGCGCCCAATAAATTTAGTGGCTAGTCTTCTTGTTTTCTCTTCTATTTCAATTTCAGCTGTTGTACCAATCAGCTTAGGGTGAACAATTGATCTAAATTGATAATCCAATAAAATTCTAAAATAATATAAAGGCTTTTGATTTTGCTTATCCCCGATAACTGGCAAGAGCTTTAAGATTGATAGATAACTAATCTTAGGTAACACTAATTTTCGCCAAATATGCCAAATAGGTTCATTTGAGCGAATATAACCCCTACTCAACCTGTTGTCTGTAAAATCAGAAACGTCATAAATGCTAAAAAATATTTTCTCTTCTTCAAGTGCCGTAATACTTTCTAAATTTCTATTGTAAAAATCGGAAATATCAAAGTTGTAGATTTGCTCTTGCTTTTGATATTCAATTCTTGCATCGTACATGTACTTTAGCAAATTTGACTTGCTAAAAAAGCAACTTCCTTCTTGAATCAATTTATATACTCTTTCGCCATTCTGAATTCCTTTTCCCCAATCTAAATATTCGAAAAAGTCGCTTAATCTTTCACCACTTTTTCCTAGATAGCCCCCCACATATTTCCTTGCTTCACCGTTACCTTTGAACATTTGTAGTTTATTCTTTCGATATATGAAACTATCCTCGGCTCTTAAATTCTGAATCGAATCGATTATAAAATACTCCTTCCCTTCAATATGTATTTTCTGAAAATTATTCATAACTTATTTTGCGAATTTAGTAATGTCCATTTGCTTTAAAAGTGCAATAAGAACATCTACTACAATGCTATTGCCTGCTTGTCTATACATTTGTGTATCACTTACAACTTGCTTGAAATCGTCACGAAATCCCATTAAGCGCAGACACTCTTTTGGTGTCAATTTTCTAACTCGTCCTTTATGAGTAACATAATTGTCAACCCCAGCACGGTGCATTTTATGCATACTTTGCAAAAGTGGTCTTGCCACTTCAAGGTCGGTTTTTACAGAAGTTTTGAATGTTTTCGTGCCGCTACTCAAAACGTAATCTCTAACTTTGTCGGACAAATAATATTTTTCTTCCACCCTGTTTACATCAAAAACAAAATCTGTAAACTCGGGTTCGTTGCCTTCTTCAAAAACAAAGTCCCCATGCCAATTAAATTGTTGATTTGCCTTTTGACAAAGAGCAACCTCTCCATTTATCTGTGTGTACCGCTTGTTTCTGTTTTTTGAACTAGTTACAAATTTTATACCTTTTTCTTTTAAGTAATATTTGCTATCAGTATAATCCTCTAAAAAGTCTTGCATTTTATGTTCAAGTGCAATTGGTTCAGGAAATTGAAAGTCAATAGTCTTTTCTTTGAAGCCAACCACAAAAATTCTTTCTCTATGCTGTGGCATTCCATAGTTCTTTGCATTTAAAACTCTAAAATAGTATTTGTATCCTAATTCATCAAATGTGGCTTTTATAGTTTCAAATGTATTTCCGTTGTCGTGATTGATTAAACCTTTGACGTTTTCAAAAATGAATACATTTGGCCGGCTTTCTTTTACTACTCTTGCAAATTCATAAAACAAAGTGCCCCGTGTGTCGTCAAAACCTCGGCGTTTTCCCACCATTGAAAAAGATTGACAAGGGCTGCCACCAACCAATAAATCTAATTTACCCTTGTATTTTTTTCCGTTAATATTGTGTACGTCATTATACCAGTGACTTTCAGAAATTTCGTAGTTTGCAAAATAGCTTTGCTTTGCAAAGTTATCAATATCGCTTGCAAATTGAATTTCACAATTTAAGTTTAGTCGTCTTAATGCGTACTCAATTGCTCCAATTCCTGAAAACATTGTCCCAATTCTTATAGTTGCATTTGGGTTTGAAAATTCCTTTTCTCGCCAGTCCTTTTCAAATTTTAAGACTTGCTGATTTGTATAAAACCCTAATTGCTCATTTACAATATTCAGAACTGCTTGGTATTCAGGATACGATTTCAATTCCTCAACAATTTTGGTTGAATAGTGATAATTCAAAAGTACTGTTTTGTCTGTTTGTAGTATTTGACAAAGGTTTTCAAGTTGGTCAATATTTAGGTGTCTTTCGTCCTTTTCAATTTTTCCAAGGGTCGATGGATCGATGTCAATGTGTGAGGCAACCTTTCGAAGTGGAAAACCTAAGTCGGTTCTTTTTTTCTTGATGTATTCTCCAAATGTAGCTTCCATGTTTTTCTATATTTTTATTCGGACTATTTTTGTCCAAAAATATGGAACATCAGTCAGTTTCGCAAATTTTTCGTTAACTGTTGGTTAGTCTAAGAGTAAACCTATTAGTCGGAAATTTACGCCATTGTGTTTGCAATAGCCGCAAGGCTTGCCCATTTGGCTTTTGGCGGCGTTGGTTGGGGTAGTATTACTTTTGCAGGGCAATGGTATTACAGTTTGAACTGTATTGCCGCCCTTTGCCGCCACTTGGGTTGTACCGATGCTGCCAGCAGCCCCACCTACAGCATCATAAACCAATACGGCCTACCTGGCGGCGGTTTGGTGTATCACATGGATTGGTACCGACTGGGCAGCGAGGCAGAAGCGGTGGCGGCGGGTGTGGAGGAAGCCCTGTACAACGGCCATATTTGCCTTGTAGAATGGCCCGAGCGTGCTGAGGCTCTGCTGCCCGCCCATACGCTTGCAATAACGCTAAGCACCTTGCCCAGCGGCCTCCGAACCATAAGTTGGGCGCTGTAGCGCCAACGGTTGCGGCATTTAGTAGGGGAAAAATGCCGTTTAAGGCCGCAAGAGTAGTGCCCATATTTTGGGCAGAAAAATGGCTACACCAACAATTATGGCCATGCAAACCATCCAAAGCACAGCACCCGCAGCCACATCTTTTATAAATTTTATACGCACATCTTTTTCGGGCTGCACCAGGTTGCACAGGGTTTCAATGGCGCTATTCACCATTTCCAATGCCAAAACAGCACCAATGCAGAATGCCACCGCCATCCATTCCACGGCGCTTATGCCAAGCCAAAGGCCCACAATAACCACCAGCACCGCAGCAAGCATTTGGATTTGCCCGTTTTTTTCAGTTCGAAAGAACTGTAACCAACCGCTAAGCGCATAATGCACTCTATCTAAAAACTTGCGCATGCTGCAAAGAAAAGACATGGGCGGCAATTTTTGCTGCCGCAAAAACAGATGATTGCGTAAACGGTGAAATTGATGCCATCTAACTAGTAAGTGGACCGAGCCGCTACGCTTAGACTCACAGCGTTTTGTGGGCGGCCTTGCATTGATAGGCCAAAAAAGCTGCGGGCTATGTGCGTAGCCGCAAGCCCATTTTTAACCCCGAAAACCAGTATAGCACCATTAAAACCCCTGCATAAAGGCAGGTAAACTGCCACGCCTGCTGGTGCTGCAGTGGAAAAAACAGCTGCTGACCCACCGATTTTATGAGGGCAACGGGTTGGCTCACCACATCCCAACTGTTCCACCTTAGCACCCGGCCGGCATACAGCCCAAAGCCAGTAGCCAAAAAAACGGCACCCAGCGCCAGGGTGTGCAACCATGGCGTTAGAGGCGTTTGGCGTGCTGGGCGCAGCAGTGGCCGCCACAGTTGCTCCATTATGCCAAGGCTAACAAAGCCCATCTTTAAGCCCGTATAAGCTGCCACAAACACCATCAGCGGGTCGTACCAAAGCTGTGGTGCCACCGGTGCCAGGTGATCGAGGTGGTACAAATCGGTGATAATGTAGGGTGCATTGGGGAAAAACAACAACCAAACCACACTTGCCGCCACCAGCAGCGGCCCCTGCAGCCGGTACCTTTTTGCCAGCACGGCAATGATGAGTGGTGTGGCCGCCAAAAAAAGATTCCAAACCAGAAAAAAATAGCGCGGGCTGCCCGTGGCCACATAGCGGGCAAACCACAACAGCAGCACTAAAGCAGCGCAGGCTGCAAACCGATGACGAAATAAGCGTACACTCATGTGTCTGATTTTAATGAAATTAGATGGTGTTGTAAGCGGCCTCATTTTGGCTTGGCTGAAGAAAATGTGAGAAATGGGCTATGATGGCCGACCTAGACAGCAGCAAGCTTATAAGTGCTGCCAATGGCGCGGCACCGGTAAAATAGAGGTTGTCAACATAATGGCGGCCTATGTTGAGGCCCCCACTAAACTGAATGGTGGCGGCAAGCGTGGCCGCAACACAGCAGGCAAGGCCAAAGCCAAGCGTAAGCAAAAAGCCGGTGAAAGGGCGCGGTTGAAACAGCTGTAGAACGCGAATAAATAGCCAGAAGAGCAGCAGGGCCGGCGGGCCCCACAAGGCCGCGTAAGCCAGTGCTGTGGCAAACACAATGGGTATGCCCAACGTGGGCAGCATAAAAACCAAGTATAGCCCCAGGGCTTTTAGCCAAATAAAAAAAGCAGGGTTCATAATTGAAAAAGTTAATGGCGCAGTTTAAATTATTGAGGTGTTTTTGAATGCAGATATTGGTGCAATTGCTGGTCGGCCAAATTCCAACTGAGCCAACTGTAGCGTGCCTGTGTTTCAACAAAGCGCTCCTTCTGAAATTGCAGTTCTTGTAATACCCAATTGGCATTGGGCGTGGTTGTGTAGCCGCCTATGCGTAAGGGTTGGCCCAGGCTGCCTAAGGCTTGTGCATTGGCTTCTAAAACCGGAATTACCGATGGGTGCATGTCTAGCAAAAACTCAACGTCGATGGGTACCGATCCGCGGTGTTTTAAGTTGTAATTCACAATAAGCAAATCCCAATTAACAAGGCTAGAAAATACCAACAAGGTGAAAGCCACCCAGCCGTTTACCCTTAGCAAAAAGTGCATGGTTTTTTTGCGATACACTTTTATAATAATGGTGATGAGGCCAACGGCTACCAACAGCAGGTAAAACAGCAAGCCAATGCGCTTATACGCCAAACCCATGTGCTGTATGTAGTAAAAATTGCGAATGCCCACCGATATACAGAGGATAAAATTTTGCACAATCCAGAGCAACGTAAGGCTGCGCAGCACACCATTTTGCCACATAAAATTAAGATTGCCCCTAAAGAAAAACAACACCACCAGCATGGCAACCCAAATGCTAAATACCAGCATCCATGCGCCCTCATGCACAAAAGCTACCCATTGAAAACCGGGCTGATAGACGCGGTTAAACCACACATACACAATGTCGGTAATGTTTACGGCCAACAGCAGTGCATTTAGTAAAGCAAAGCTTACCATGGCAAGTTTGTATTCCAGTTTTAGGGCCATGGTACCCTTGGCTCGGCGGCCAAAAAACAACGCTTGCAAATCGGCCCACAACCAGCCTAAGCGTACCTTTTTGCGCACCCGCAAAAGATCATCGCTGGCCAATTGATCTTTTTGAAATGATTGGATTTAATAATGTAAGAAATTTTCAAAATCAATCTGTCACTAAAATAAACGAATTTGCTCATCAAGATTTTCTCAATTTCAATTTCACGTGCGATTTATACAAAACTCTTCGCCGTGGGCCACATCAAAATGTAATAAGTTTTAGTTTATATGGCAAATTAGATGGATATTATTCTAGATTAGATAATATTACAAAACAAATTAGTAAATTGTATGAAAATAAATGGACAATTCGAATCTATCA
>RDXD01000060.1 GCA_004292575.1 Bacteroidota bacterium | reverse complement strand
TTAAAAGAAAAAATATTGCAGAAACCACAGGTTGGTGGAATTTGCTGTTTCCTTTTGATGCCGATGGCGATGGCGACCTTGATGTACTGGCCGGTAACGCCGGGCTTAACACCCGATTGCAACCCACAGATGCCATGCCCGTAAAGCTATACTGGGCCGATTTTGATGGTAATGGCAACACGGAACAATTGATGACCTATTATTTACAGGGAAAAGAAATACCATTTGCCAACAAAGATGAACTGCTGCGACAAATGCCTGGCTTAAAGAAAACCTATCTGTATGCAGCCGATTTTGCCAACGCCACACTTTCCGAGCTTTTAACGCCCCAAAAGTTGAAGGCCGCAACCACACTTTCGGCCACCAGCTTTGCCAGCACCATCTATATAAACGAGGGCAATCTGAAATTTACGCCACACGATTTGCCTTGGCAGGCCCAGCTTTCAGCTTTGCGGGCAGCTGCTTTGGTGCATGCCAATGCCAACGCATTACCCGATTTGCTGGTTGCAGGCAATTTTTACAACTACAACATACAAATGGGGCGCAGCGATGCCGATTTTGGAACCATGTTGGTAAACAAAGGTGGCGGGCGTTTTGAAGCCGAACCGTTGAATGGTGCGGTTATAAAAGGAGAAGTGCGGCGGGTGCTACCACTACAACTGGGGAAAAACAAAGCCTTGGTAATGGCCCGCAACAGCGACAGTTTGGTGCTGTTACAGTTTGGAGCTAAAATAAAATGAATAACCGATGCCGCTAATCTTACTTGGCGCTATGGTTTTAAAGCGGCCACGTCGGCAGCACTTAGCCCTGTAACCTCAGCCACATCGCCTATAGAAAACCCACGTTTTAAAAGATTGACGGCAACTTTTTTTGCGGTATTTATGCTGCCCCGTACCTCTCCTTTGGCTTCGCCTCTTGCTTCACCAATTTTCTGGCCTCTGGCCTCGGCATCTTGAATAAACGATACTTGGGTATTCACAATATCCCAGTATTTGTCGTAGCGTTCTAATTCCTCCTTAGTGTAGCCGCTAACTTCCAGTACATTCAAAGCTTCGGCAATGGCGGGCTCCTGCAATAAGTCTGAGGCTATCATGGTGGTTCCATTTTTTATGTCGTTCATAAAACGCATCCAAAGGTCTTGTTTGCGTTTTACCAACTCATTTGAATACCTAAAATTAGGCAATTCTAAAAATACAAACTCCATACCGGCCAAATGTTTCTGTCTTAATTTTTGGTGGCTCAATTTATAATGATGATACCAAACACTTTTTTGCTGACTAAATAATTGATTTACAATGTTTAATGAATATACGGGCGCAAGTTTGCCGTATCCCTCGCCTTTAATTATTTGTTGCGAAAAAGCTTTGCTGGCGTTGTACAAAACGCGGGTTTCAAACAACGGCGTCCACAGCATCTGCATTTCTACCAAAAAATGCCTGCCCGTGTTATCCACGCAGCGT
>RDXD01000157.1 GCA_004292575.1 Bacteroidota bacterium | reverse complement strand
AGAACCAGCCTGTAGCATTTAAGGATACTATTAAACTATCCTTTTCTGCTAGGCTTTTGGCTTGCCGGCTTCCAAATGTAACCCGTCGCAAGATAACAACCACCACCAACCCCACACCACCTGAAACCCAATTTGTACCAACCTAGGAGAAACAATCGGCATCCAGCGCACATCGCCACACTTTTAAAGCCGCACCGCTGCCAATCAAACAGTTTGGGTTTTAAGGCTTAAGCTTTGGGGCTGGCTAACCACACACTATTGAACAACCCTAACCAAGCCGCCGCCGTGGTAAGAATGGTATTCGCCGTTGTACATGGCATCGGCACTGGCCGGCCCCATTTTAAACACCCCGGGGCTTACCGCCCTTACGGTATAGTAAAAAACCTGGCGGTTGCTGCCAAGATTGGTGAAAAGATGGATTCTATCATCGCGAACATCCATTTGCTCTGGTGTGGTGGCGTCTTTTACCCACTCCATGCCGGGCAGGTCTTTAATGCGCGGGTTTTCAATTTCAAAGCCCGCCGGCAATATATCGGTTACCACAATGTTTTCAATGGTGCCGCTGTAGGCCTTATCCAGGGTGAGTTGCACCACAATCAAATCGTTCTGCTTAAAGGCATTTCCCGAAATCTGACGCCCGAAGCGGTCATAAAACTGGCGACGTATTTTTAGGTAGCTGTCTTCCTCTTTATAGCTACCCGTGGCACTTATGCCCTGGCTTTGCCACCAATAATAAACAGCGCCATTGCCTTGCGCTTTAATGTCCGCCACGGTGCCGCTCAGTTGTGCTGCGGTTAGGCGCATGGGGCTGCCGGTCATGGAGCCAACGGTTTTGCCATTTACCGCCACCGTAGCAGTTGCGGTGGACGCATTGGCCGCCTTACTAAGTTTCCCCAGGGCTAAAAACCCAAAGGCCGACTCTTGCGTGCTGTACCAAGTCCGGGCCTTCAGCTTATCGGCTATGTGGCGGGCCATTACGGGCACCTGCGCATTATTGGGGTCAATATCCAGCAGGGCATTTAGGGCTACGCTTTCATCTCGAATATCGCTGTAAAAACTGCTGCCAAAAGTGGCTACTGCCTCTTCGCCTCCAAAACTGTTGGGCAGCAGCGCTTTAAAACTCTGCTTATCGCCTGCCAGGGCAAAAGCCGCACTTAGCAAATAGCGGCTATCGAGGGCTAAATCTTTTTGCGCCGCCTTATAATAATTCATGGCCGATGCGTTGGGCCGACCAGCCAAGGCCAACACGTATAAACTGTAAGCCACTTCTTTAGGCGCAATTTTCTTTACTTGGGTTCTATTGTACGTGTAGTTTACAAATGCCCGGTTGCGCAGGCGAAACGAAAGGTAGTTTAGCATGGTTTGTAGCAAGCTTTTATCGAAACCATAACCCAGCTTTTGTGCTTCAATTAAGAAGTGCGCCGCATAGGCAGTGCACCACCAGTTTTCGCTGGTTTCATTGTCCCAAAGGGCTACCGCCCCATTGTACAGTTGGCGCATTTTAATTTTGTTAATGGCCAGTTGCACGTTCTCAACCGAAGCCTTTTGCAGTGCCGCGCCTGTCTTCATAAACTCGCTCATATCGGCATAGTACAGTTGCGGAAAAGCGGCGGAAATGGTTTGCTCGGTACAACCATAGGGGTAGTTGACCAAATACTGGAGCTGACTGCCCAATTGCAGTGCCGGCGAGCGCCCCACCACCAAGTGGTAGCTAAGCGTGGTGGGTATAAAATCGGATGTATTCATGTTTACACGCTGTGTGGCATTGGCCGCAATGCTGCCCGAACCCGATACTTTTTGTAGCGTAGAGGGTGGCCGCACAGACATTTCGGTTTCGTGGGTAAAAGTCTCGCCTAGGCCATTTACCTGCACCGCCACCTTACCCATGCCAATGCTATTGCCCGCCACAATTTTAAATACCGCCACCGCTTCGCCGTTGGCGGCCACGGTGGTGCCCTGCGCGGGTGCATCCACCACTTGAAATGGCCCCGAAGTTTTTACCGTGGCGTTGGCCAATGTTGGTTTGCCAGTGGTATTGCTTATGGTAACGGGCATAAGCACCGTATCGCCAGGACTCATAAAACGGGGCAACGCAGCACTTATAACTATGGGGTCGGCCACGGTCATGCTGGCCACGGCGCTGCCAAAGCGGTTGTCTTTTACGCTTACGGCCATCAACCTTACCTGGCCGCTAAACTGGGGTATATCCACCTCAAAAATGGCTTTGCCGCTGCTATTGGCCTTTTGCATCCCGCTCCAATAGCTCAGCAGTTTCACGCGCTTGCTGGGCATGGGGTTTTGGCGTTGGTTCATTTCCAAATCGGCATCGCCACCGGTACTGCTTAGCCTAGCCCGCAATTCGGGAAACAACAGCGGGTAAATATCGAAGCCGTTTACGCCCAAAGCCCGTTGTGCATAAAAGTGGTTGTAGGGATCGGGGGTTTTAAAATTAGATATTGCCAACACACCATCGTCAACAGCAGCAAGGGTTACCATGGCATTTGGCGCAGCCGAAATGGTAATTTTTTGCTTGGTTTTGCTGCGCACTTTTGTTTCTGCGGTTATGGAAACGGCAAGCTGCTTGTCTTTGTCTTCCACGTTGATGTTCTTGTAGCCGTGCGCAACCGTTAGCGGCACATCGCTTACCTCGTGGGGCTTAAATACGGTTGCCGTTATATAGGCATTTGGCAAATGGCTTTCATCCAATTTCAAATCTATTGACGCGGCTCTGTTTACCACATCCACATATTGGTAGCTCAGTACTTTATCGGTTTCCACAGTTACCAGCATGCGGCCATTAAACGGCGCTTTAAACAGGGCTTTTACATTGTCGCCCTTGTTGTATTTTTCTTTATCCAAATCAATATCTACCTCGCCTTCGGTATTTACCGCAAAGCTGTTGCTTTCGGCGCCCCAACTGCCATAGCTGTAAAAGCTCTGGCTAACATAGGCCGTGGCACCCGGCAGGCTTACCCGCAACTCGTAATTGCCGGGGCTGCGCGGAATATAGGTAAACTGTGTACCAGTGCCACTTACCGACAATTGCTGGCTTTGCAACAGTTTATCCTCCTGTTGGCTTTCGTATCGAAATTGAGTTCCCGATTTGGCCAAAATGGTGCGGTACTCGTGCTTTATTATTTGAATGGTGGCTTTGGCGGTAACCGCCTGCTCCTTGGTATTGACGGCCACCAGCGGAAAAGCAACGGGTTGGTTTAAGGGAAAGTAGTTGTTGCCACTGGCACCTACACCAAAAAATACGGGCTGGGTGTAAATTTTGGCCATGGCATTGCGGCTAACCGGACGGCCGGTTTCGTCGAAAACGGTGGCAAAAAAGCGGGCTTGCAACAGGCCTATGTTTTTATAGGTTTCGGGCACGGCAAAGCCTTCGGTGGCCACACCCGCCGCGTTGGTGGTGCCTTGCTTAAGCACATTGTCAAAAAACGAGGTTTGGTTGGCCAACGCAAAATTGTAGCGGCCAAAACCCTTTGGAGAAAAGGTTTTTGCTTTTACCTGAATGTCGCACTCGTATTTGCGCCCTGCTGCCGGTGGGCCAAAATAATTTGCGGCGGTAATGTTTAACGTGGCCGTATTGCCCGGCTGTAAAACATCATTGTCTAACTTGGCCAATACTTTTAAGCGGTCGGGCATAAACTCTTCTACCTTAAAGTTTTGCGTAGCCAACAGCACATCATTGCCATTATACACTTCCAGCAGGTAGGTGCCGGTTATGGCGGCCACCGACAATGGTATGGCGCCATCGGTGGTGCCCTGCTCATCAAGGGTTTTTCTAAATGCAGCCAACTCTTTGCCATTGGGCATTAGCAGCTTTATTTTTATGGGCAGCGCACCTGGCACTTTAAATTGCAAATCTCTTACCACCACCGCAAAGTTCAATTGCTCGCCCGGGCGGTAAATATCGCGTTCGGGATATACAAAAGCATCTAAGCCGGTGGGGTTTATGCGCTTGCCGCCCACGTCGAAACGGCTCATGTTTACTTTTGTACTTTCAAATGGCAGGTAGTTAAAATCCTGAGCCGTGTTGGCAATTACCATGGCTGGCTTAAAGCCCGAAAAGTCTTTGCGGATGTAGGCAATTTCGGCCACGCCCTCACCATTTGTACTGCCCGTACCCAGCAACTGGTTGTTGCCACCATACACGCTGAGGCCAACACCCGCCAGTGGTTTTGCCGTATTAATGCTGTTGGCAAAAACCAATATTTTTTGGCTGCCTTCTTTGGCAATTAAACCAATATCGCTTACCGATATAAAGCGGCTTTCAGAAATCCAATAGTCTTCGCTGCTTCTTATTTGAATGTGATAGATGCCCTTAAACTCGGCTAAACGGTCGGCCAAATTAAAGTTGAACAGTCTGCCGTTGCCAAATTTTGGCAAGGAGCGCACATCAATTTCCTTTTGATAAATAACATCGCCTGCTGCACCAAAATCGCGGTCATTGCTGTTGTAATACCCATCTTCCTCGTCATAGTTTTCATCATTACCGTTGGGGTAATAGCCATTGCGGGCAGCATTTAATAGGTTATTTTCATAAATTTTGCTGATGGTTACCTTTACCTTGGCAATACCAGTGATTTTTACCTCTAGGTTTTTGGCCCCTTTGCCCGAAAGAAAGACCCCTTTTTCGCTGCCAAAACTGAGGGAGGGCTCTAGCTCACCGAAAGCAACGCTTGAACTATAGTCTTCCTTTAGCGTACCGCCAATTACGCCCCGAAGACCGGTGCGCAGCACCAAGGCGTAACTGTTGTTTACGTCAAATTGGGCGCTGGTAATCTTAAAGCCATCCTCTGTTAATTCCGTGGAATATGCAATTTTAGGATCTATGCCTATGAGCTGCTCTAGCTTACCCGCCACCAGCTGCTGGCTTGTTTTTACATACACGGTTCCATTTGTGCCATCGTGTTCGCTGCTTACATCGTTTATGCGCAAGGTAAACGGCGAGGCAATAACACTTTCAATGGTTTTTTCCTCGGGCAATCCGTTTTTTCCCCCTTCGGGCACTATGCCCTTTTGCAACAACAATTTCATGCTGTAATCTTTGTCCTCGACTTTTAGCCCCGATAGCAATACACTCATTTTTGTAGAAGAACTTACCGTTTGCAGGGTATAATCCACGGTTTTGCCTTCTATTTCTATGTCAAACTTTTCTTTGAGTGCCTGCGGCGCAACGGCGTAGTTAAAGTACAAATCCACTTGGGCTGCGGGCGAGCTTTGGCCGCTGGGAAGCACCCAAACCCAATTGGTACTTTCTAAGGCCAGATCGGGGGTTTTAAATGCAATGCCACCGCCGTCATCCACAGCATTGTAGGCGGAATGTTTGAGCAGCGCCTTGTTTAGACTGGCTTTGTAACTGGTGGCCGGCGCCATGGGGCCGGCTGGCGAAAACACCAACTCATCGGCGTGAATCCATCTAAACCTACCCGCAATGGCCGGCTCAAAGCTGATGTAGTTTGTGCTATCCCAACTGTTAAGCAACGAATCGGGGACCAAATTTTTTGAAAACCTAAAATTGAGATTACCAAGCTGAACCACCTCATCTTTGGCATTGGTAAACGTTAGGCGCACACTGTTCTGCTTACAAGCAGTTATGCTGGTGGCTACAGCAAGCAGCAAGAAAAATTGGCGAATCATGGGGTGTTTAAGCTATGGAAGTGTTTAGATATTCAGCGGTAAGGTATAGCCGTAAAATGAAGAAAACAAATTGCATATTTGTTAAACTTGCGGGGCAGGTGTTTTTCAAAAAAATACACTAACCGCCACACCAAATAAGATATTGTGTCAGCATTGTTACACTTTTATGAATCTTAGAAAACGATTATTTTCAAGGCTGTTTCTAATAAAGATGCTAAAGCTTACCGGCGTTGGACTAGCGGTATGTCTATGCCTGTTTATTTTGCTGAATCTCATTTTTCCGCTGCCCGCGCCACTGCCCTATTCCACCATTGTTACCGACAACAAAGGGCAACTGATGCATGCCTTTTTGAGTGCCGACGACAAATGGCGCATGAAGACTGAACTGGACGAAATTTCGCCCCTGTTGCAGCAAACCATTTTGGCCAAAGAAGACCGTTGGTTTTATTGGCACTTTGGCGTAAATCCGTTTGCCGTGCTTAGGGCAGGCGCCAGAAATATTTTTACCGGGCGGCGTACCAGCGGTGCCAGCACCATTACTATGCAGGTGGCGCGGCTTATGCGCCCGGCCAAGCGCACCGTGGGCAATAAGCTCATCGAAATGTTCAGGGCCTTTCAATTGGAATGGAAGTATTCTAAAAAAGAGATCTTGCAATTGTATCTCAATTTGTTGCCCTACGGCGGCAATATTGAAGGCGTAAAAACCGCCGCCTGGCTATATTTTGACAAAAACCCCGACCACTTATCGCTGGCGGAAATAACGGCCCTAAGCATTATTCCCAACAGGCCCACCAGTTTGGTACTGGGCAAAAACAACGATGCCATTGTAACAGAACGCAACAAATGGTTGCGCCGTTTCGAAAAAGAAAGGCTGTTTGGTGCACAAATACTGG
>RDXD01000059.1 GCA_004292575.1 Bacteroidota bacterium | reverse complement strand
CGTGGTGACGGTCACATCGCCAAAAGCAGCAGCAGAGGCTTTTTTATCATCGATCAAAGCAATGTTTTTATCATCGCAATCAACAGTTACAGCCCATGGAGCCAAACAAGTTGGAGCCACTTTGTCTTCGATCAACACGTCATTCCAGCAGAAGTTGGTGTTGCCATAGATGTCTTCACCCCACAATTCGATCGTTACGCGCTCTGCCAAATCGCAGCAGAAGAACTCAACGATGTCTTGTAGTGGAGTCATCAACTTGCCACCCTTCAGGATGAAGGTTTCACCGAAACCATCCAACTTACCGTTGCCATCGGTGTCAAAACCGTCCGCTTTGGTCCAGTCGCCATCAGCAGGCAGAGGATCCAATTTGCCGTTGTTGTTGGTGTCGTATCCTTTAGCAATGAAGCTAGCTGCACAAGACGCAGGAACGTTGCGACGTACTGCAATCCAAGCCAACTTACAGTTGTCCCAGCTGCCTTCGTCGATGTCATCAGCGCTTACTTGTGCATAACCATTGGTGTAACCATTGGCGTTGCTCAAAGTGATGTGCAGGTCATCGTCACACTTCATTACTGGTGCAATCTTGTCCTTCACTTCGAAAATGAAGCAGCACTTGGAAGCATTGTAGCAACCATCGAAAGCGTCAATCACCATCAGGTGCTTGCCTACTGGAAGGCCGATCATCATGCCGTTCATTACAGCATATTCTACTTTTTCCCAGCAGATTTTCTTATCGCTACAGTCACCAAGACGGAATTTGTCATTGTCGCCACGCAGTTCTCCAGCTTCTTCACGAGCTTGAGGAGTAACGCAGAATGGATTTTCTGGTCCTGTGCTAACCAAAATACCTTTTACGTAACGGTCTTTGGTGTAAACATTTACACTTACATTACCCAGTGGGCCACAGTTGTCTTTGATGGTTACACCAAAAGCAGACTTGATGCCATTCACAGTTACTGGAATGGCTGCAGTGCAATCCATTGGGCCAGTAGAAATGTCGTAAGGAGCACCGTGAGCGTACTCACAGGTTGGGCCTTCGAAATCACCGATTTTGATCAGGATGTGGAAAGTATCAACGATACCACCAGTACACCAATCAAATACATACAATTCCCGATCGATCTTCACACCTTTGCCTCCACAGATGGGGAACTCAGTGTCTTTGATCTGTACAGAATAGTTGCACTCGATCTCGTCGATGAACAAACAACGTGGGTTGTCTTTGGTGTTGAAATAGCTACAGAATGATGGCGTTACATCTTCTTTCTTGATCAGGCTCTTGTCAGGAGTACAAGAATTGTATTCTACTACCCAATCGTAATTTGGCGCTGGAACATCCGCCCACGGAAACGCAAACCACGCTCAGGTACACCAGCGGTCAGACCGTTTTTCACTACAGGACGAGTGAAGTTGATCTTCTGCGTGTAATCAGAACGCATGCCGTTGCAATCCGTAGCTACCCACTCGCGAGAGATCGTAGCATAGATGCCGCCATTGGTCTTCATGTCTTCACAAGAGTAGAAAACCACTTTGTCAGACCACTTCAGGGTAACCCGGCAACCACAAGTGCGGCAGTTGTCGCGGAAGTAAGCATAACCCAGGTTTTTGACCACGTCAGAAGTCAAGTCTGGAGGAATCAAGCCCAATTGGCAGTTGTCACCAGTTCCAGCATCACCTTCAGCGTTGTTGATGGTTTGGCTACCCGTTGCAGCAGGACGTGGAGAACTGGTTGCATCTACGTTACCAATCGTCAAACGATTGTTCAGCACGTAGTTGACATCGTAGCAATCCAAAGTGACATTAGCAGGCTTACAAATCAGCTCAGGAGCAGTTTTGTCTTCAGCAGTTACTTTACCCCAGCAAATGATGTTGCCAAAGGCGTCAAACAAGCCATAAGTCCACACGCCCGCGCAATCGATCAGGCCGCCGTTGCCGGGGCTATTGTCCATGACTCTAACTGTACCTCCCATGCAATTGCCATCCGAAATCAAGTTCGCAGTCAGCAGGAATTGGCAGTTTGCATCCAGGCTCACCGTTACGTCCTGGCAAGCGCAGTTGGCTACCTGGAAGCTTTGTTGTACCTGCTGCACACAACCTGGGTCATTTGGATTTTGGGATACTGGAGCACCTGCGTCAAAACTGTACACCAAAGTATGGGTACCTACCGACAAAGTCGCAGGGTTGATCGTCAACACCGTAGGCGCTGCGCCTGCCCCAACTTGGGTGTTCCCATCCAAAATAAAAGTTCCCGTCCCAGCCGCATTGTTCGCCACCGTTCCCGTCACCGTGAAGGGTGCTGCGTTGGGCGATATCAAGGCGGGAAGGCCCGTGAATACCGGGTTGGGATAATAGCAGGTATTGCCGATGCTCAGGGTGTCACCACGGCCATTGGTCACCCAAATGCTGTAACCCGCTCCGTCACGGTGGTAACCAGAAAGCTCAAAGACGCCAGTGCCTGCCCCCGTTTCGGGGATGTTG
>RDXD01000156.1 GCA_004292575.1 Bacteroidota bacterium | reverse complement strand
TTACCAAAGGCTATCAGGGAGCCATGTTTCCTTGGGAAAGCGCCGAAACCGGTGTGGAAGAAACGCCGGTATGGGCATTGAGCGGGCCTTTTGAGCACCACATTACCGCTTGCGTGGCCATAGCAGCATGGAACTACTACTGCGTAACGCAGGATAAGGAGTGGCTGCGCGAAAAAGGCTGGCCCATACTGGAAGCCACCGCCCAGTTTTGGGCAAGTAGGGTAGAGCGCAATGGCAATATCTACAACATTCGCAATGTGGTGGCCGCCGACGAGTGGGCCGAAAATGTGGACGACGACGCTTTTACCAACGCGGCCGCAAAAGCCAACCTTAATTTTGCAACGCTGGCGGCAAAAGTGCTTGAAAAAACACCCGATCCCGATTGGGCCAACGTGATGTCAAAAATTCCCATTTTGCAAATGCCCGATGGCACTACCAAAGAGCATGCTACTTACAATGGCGAAGGCATAAAACAAGCCGATGTGAACCTGCTGGCCTATCCGCTAAAAGAAGTAACTGACGCAAAGCGCATAGAAAAAGACCTTGAATATTACAGCAAAAAAGTACCCGATGAAGGCACGCCAGCCATGACACAGGGGGTTTTCGCCCTGCTGTACGCCCGCCTTGGCAATGCCGAAAAAGCTGATTATTGGTTTAAAGATGCGTACCTACCCAACCTGCTGCCTCCGTTTAGAGTAATTGCCGAAACCAAAGGCGGCACAAACCCCTATTTTGCCACTGGTGCAGGTGGGGTTTTACAGGCCGTGCTAATGGGGTTTGCAGGTTTGGAAATTACGCCCGCTGGTTTGGTGCAGCAAAAAGGCTTGCTGCCCCGCGGCTGGAAAAAGCTAACCATCACCGGGGTGGGGCCGGCGCGCCGCACTTACACGGTGCAGTAAACAAGTTGTAAAGGCATCATGTTTTTGAGGGCTTTACCATTTCTATTTCTGGTGGACGGCGTATGGCCAGGTACCATGAGGCTGTGCTGTTGGCGCTCATACAGCAGGAGTAGCGCCTAAGATGCTGAAATGAGATGCCGTCGGTCAACTGAAATGTTGCCGGCTAATTTGTCGAAACCGGGCCAAAAAAGCAGTATTTAAGGCTTTAGCGCTATTGAATAGACAATGCCAACACGAAGCCGCTGTACACTAAATCTTTTGCAGCTTTTCATCATAAAGAGCCATCAATAGACTATTCCCGTTCTTGTCCACTTTTACGCCTCCGTATTTGGCTTTTCCATACTTTTCAGCCTGTCCCTCTTCAAAAAAGAAAGATTCTGCCCCTATATTAATATTCCATCGGTCGGGTCTGGTGTATTCAATCAGGTGTTCGTGCCGGCTTAGCGGGCTTTTATGTTGTTGAAACCTTGCCTTGGAAGCTATGCCATTACTGTCGAGATGTATAACGCAATACCCCCTTTTCGGAATATCTTTCGCGTCGGCGTTTTCCGAAATCTTATACCGCAGTGTCATATAGTCGCCTTGAATTAGCGAGCGGGGATCAAGCGGTGCCAGTTCTAGCAAAACCAATTGACCATCTTTTAGCAAAGCCTCCTTTGCTACAATTGCATAGCCGAAATAAATCAACAAGGCAAGCAGATTGAGGATGATGACCATCCATTTATACCTTTTCATTGGACATTAATTTTTTGTAAGTAAGCAAATAGAACCCGGCTAATAGAATACCAGTTGAGAACATAAGTATCGACTTGGTTAAGAGGGTAAAGCTGAGGTCGTAATAGTACTGCGAAACGAAGTATATAAATGCAATAATGCCAATGGCCAGCCCGGTTTTATAATTTGTAAAAAAACTGAGCAAAACAATGAGCATGGCCCCCGATATGGCTGGGCATAGCGCCGTGGTTGAGAGTGCTACTAGGCTAAAAACGGCAATGCTGATTCTGTGTTTTTTACTGGTAATTTCTAAAACATCCAAAATTTTAGGGAGGAGAAAAATTATTGCACCCACTGCGCTAATTGACGAAAGCCAAATTAGATGCGGTAATAGCGGAAATATGCCTTTCTTACCTACAATAAACAAGGCTGAGAGCAACGAAAATATCAATCCAATTCTTACGGGACTATACAACTTAGCTGGGGCCTTACCGGCAGCTATTATTTTGCTTTCGTTTAAGAAAAAATATGCGGTAACCACCGTAAGTAAGGAAATATAAAAATGTATAACATCGTACTTGTCGTTTGAAATGATGAGGGTTAAAAAACTCCCGTTTATAACCAGTACCGAAACAAAGCATAGAATATAATTTCTTGTGATGCTTAATGTGCCTACACCAATTGCCATAAAAACAAGCGTAAGGGTGTTTTCATCCAGCTCCAACTTTGCCAAACCAAACCCAAAAAGAAGAAGGCCTATAATGAATGACGATACGCTCAAGGTATCTATAATTACTTTCTTGATTTGCGTGGCCAAAACGATAGCGCCGCCAATCAGCAGCACGCCAAACATCAGCAATGCACCGGTAGAGTCATATAGGCCCGACACAAAAAAGAAACCACAAAAAGCAAGACTTGCCAATATGCCTCCAAAAACAGACAATACTTTTATGCCTAACGACTGGTTGTCCTCATCCGTTTCATAGGCTCTTAAAATGGCTTCTTCGTCAAACTGTAACGCGTTGTTTTCTACCGTTTGCACGTAATTCAGCATGGCCTCTATTTGCGCTCTACTTTTCATTTTTTTTAGTTTACTGGCCAAAGCCCGTTGGTGTCATTGTTAATTTGAACTGCCCCGTCCAATTGTTCTTATGAGGTTAGCCAATTTAGTTAACCTGTATTCATTTTGGCCTGCTATCCACCTCCCCACCTCCCCATCTCCCATCTCTCCTGTGTTCCTTCAATCACTTCGCCCCGCGTCTCACTTTTTCTCATCTGCTCTGTGGTTTCATCAGCCCCTGCCAATTCATTTCCCAAGCCCCACGCAAGCCAATCTTCCGCCCTGGTTAGCTGCCAGCATTTTTCCATTTTTTTTGCAGGCCCATCAGGGTTCTTATCACCAAGGTAACGCTGGCAATAATAAAGAGGCTTACCAGCAGCAGCATCGATTCACCATCAGATATCTCAACCAGTACAGCCGATACCATCACAATAAGGCTAAAGGCAACAACCGACAGAAAAAAGCCGCTCTTTAATTTCAAAGCGTAGCCAATGCCCAAGGCATAAACAATGGCTGTAACACAAACTATTATGGGAAAGATAGCGGCATACTTTGCAAAAATTCCGATGCAGATGGCTAAGGTGGCAAAGGTGGCGCAAGCCAGCGTAACCACGCTAATAAACCATGGCGGCGCCTGCACAAGTTTTCTATGTTTTCCAAGCCATATAAGTGCAATAAGTACGCTCGTATTAATCACAAACTGTAGCCCAAACACCATCGTTTCCGGCCAATCTGTGGCCACCTGCTCTGCGTACAAATACAACGTTGTATTTATCAAAATAAGATACAGCAGCCACAAGGGCGCAAAGTCCGAAACCACCACCCACAGGGTAATAAAAATCGTCCAGGCCAGAAAAAAATCGTACGCATTGGCGCCGGTTTGATAAACCTGGCCAAACACAGCAAATAAAACACCCACCAGCACCGCAGCGCCGGTAAGCATGGTATTTCTAATGTTGATATTGCTTTTTAAAAACAAAACAAGACCAACTGTAGTCACCATAAGCGCTAATATGAGGCCAATTTTAGCAAACTTGTGCAGGCTAGCCCAGTTGTAGGCAAAAAAGAACACGATTCCCGCAGCCATAAAGCCCACCCCAAGGGCCACAAAAAAAAGCCGCAGAAAGCTTTGCCAGGCGGTTTTGTTGTTGTACACGTTTTCTTTTAGCAGGCGCTCCACGCCAGCCTCCGTAAGGTTGCCGTGTGTACTTATGGTGTGTATGTCAGCTCGTTCAAGGTGCTTCATGCAAAGTTTTATTTAATCATGGCCTTTTACAATTGGTACTACCACACGCGGTTTGCAGCGCATACTTGCCACCATTGCAGCACTAAAGATAATCACATTGGCCCAATGGGCATCCTTTGCTGCCGCCGCGCCAAGGCCCCATCAATTTTTTGCTGCCCACCATCTCCCCGCATGTTGCATTACCGCTTATATTTGGCGGCTTGAAAAAACTAACGGCCATATTATTGCTTGCTCTGCTGTGTTTTAACTGGGGCGGATACCGCTTGCTGGTTGGCTTGCTTCAGACACAGACCGATAAGCAACTGCAATCCCGTTTAGATGCCCACAACTACAATCAGCGCGAGTTAATTGAACTCTCGGCACCCGTAAATTTGCCCTATACCACCAATTGGGCCACATGGGAAGCCGTAGAAGGCCAAATCGTGATCAACGGTTTTCACTACAACTATGTGGAACGGCTGCTGCACGATGGCGTAATGACTTACCGCTGTATCGCCAACGCCCAAAAGCAAGATCTGCTGCAAGGCCGCGACGCTTTTGTAAAGCTCTCCAGCGATTTTGACCAGGCCCCCAACACCCAAAAGGCACCCAAGGCCGTTACCATCAACAATTTTATTGGCGATTACGACGATTGTCTTCCCATCACCATTACGCCACCGGTTGCCTGCCTAGCACAAATGCTTTTCTCACCCTTCGGTTGCAATCTGGCATTGGGTCATGGGGCGTTGCCCACGCAGCCGCCCCAGGCTTAGTCCTAGCCAGCCACTTCTGCACCGCCCACGCCAGTTTGGCCATTGGGCCATCTCTTTTTTACCACCACGCCAGTAAACTGGTTGCCCGCGTTTACGCCGGGTCATCATCATTTTTCAACCTCATGAAGAAAATCTTTTTTGCTGCCGCCACGGTCGCAGCATGCTTTGCTTGCAAGCCCAATACTGCTTACAAAGCCTATCTCAGCAATCCGCTCTTGTATAGCCAGGCCGTGCATCAGCTCAATCAGGTGGTTATGGGCAACAATTTTCCGCCCATTATTGCCAGCCGCAACTACACCTATGCCGCCATAGCCGGCTACGAGGCCATGGCCGCCGCTTACCCCAGCCAATACAACAGCCTGGCCGGCCAGCTCCATGGTTTGCAGCAGCAGCCGCCCCGGCCCGATACCCCGTTGGTTATACCCCAGCTTTCGGCATTGCTGGCCTACATTAAGGTAGGCGAAGCCGTTACCTTTCCCGAGGGCAGCATGACCGATTACCGCGATAGCATCATCACGCTTGCCCGGGCCAACGGATTGCCCAAAAGCGCCGAAAAGGCATCCATCGCCTTTGCCGATACGGTAGCGGCCATTATCATAGCCTGGAGCAAGGGCGACAACTACGCCAAAACCCGCGGCTCGCAAAAGTTTTCGGTACTCGATAGCCCCGGCCGCTGGCAACCCACACCGCCCATGTACGCCGAGGCCGTAGAGCCCAACTGGCGCCAAATACGCCCGCTCGTTATGGACAGTGCTACCCAGTTTCCCGCAGCCAAGCCCATCCCCTTCAACATTGCCGATAAAAATAGCCCCTACTACAAGCAAGTGATGGCCGTAAAAAATGCCGTAGATAGCCTAACGGACGAGCAAAAGCACATCGCCAATTTTTGGGACGATAACCCCTTCAAACTCAATGTAAGCGGGCACGTCATGTTTAGCACCAAAAAATTTAGCCCGCCCGGCCATTGGATGGGTATTGTGGGCATTGCGGCCAAACAAGCCAATTTCGACTTTGCAGCCACCACCTACGCTTATGCCATGGCCGCCATTGCTGGCTTCGATGCCTTTATTCAGTGTTGGGATGCCAAATTCAAGTACAATACAGTGCGCCCCGAAACGGTCATCAACAAATACATCGATCCCAACTGGCGCCCGCTGCTGCAAACACCCGCTTTCCCCGAGTACACCTGCGGCCACAGCACCACCAGCGCAGCCAGCGCCGAAGCCCTCACCGCCGTGTTTGGCCATGGGTTTGCCTACACCGATACTACCGAACTGGAGTTTGGCATCGCCAGCCGCCGGTTCAGCAGCTTTAGGCAGGCTGCCGACGAAAACAATTGGGCCCGCTTTTACGGTGGCATCCACTTTCACCCCAGCTGCATCGAAAGCACCAACCTGGGCCAAAAAGTAGGTGCCTTGGTGGTAGCCAGGCTCAAACTAAAAAAGTAGGCCAGAGCCCCTAAGTGGGCCACCATTACCCCATAACCAACGTTTACAACCATGCAAAAAATAAAAAACTGCACCTTGGCCTGCCTGCTGCTGGCCACGGCGGCGGGTGCCCAAACCGATATAGATGCCCTTATGATGGCCAAAAACAACTTCTGCACCGGCCCCATGTACCAATACAGCGCCTGGAAAAACTACTGGGAAGGGAGCCTAAAACGCGAAAACCTGAACCTCGGCACCGTAAGCACGCAAACCATCGCCCTCATGGGCAACTACGGCATCAGCAGCCGCCTCAATGCGCTGTTTACGCTGCCCCACACCAAAACCAACGCCAGCGCCGGCCAGTGGAAAGGGCAGGCCGGCCTTCAAGACCTTAGCCTTTGGCTTAAGTACATGCCCGTAGAAAAAGAGTGGGGGCCCGGCACCATCAGCCTCTACACCATC
>RDXD01000155.1 GCA_004292575.1 Bacteroidota bacterium | reverse complement strand
TGGGTTTGCTGTACACCGTTGTAAAATATGCATGGGTAAGCAAGCAGGATGCCGGCAATGCACGCATGAAAGAAATAAGCACCTTTATAGCCGAAGGTGCCATGGCCTTTTTAAAAGCCGAGTGGAAAATATTGGGCTATTTTGCTGCGGTGGCCGCGTTGCTACTGGGCGTAATGGGCTACAGCAATCCCGATAGCCACTGGAGCATTGCCCTATCATTTATATGCGGTGCATTTTTTAGTGCTTTTGCCGGCTGGGTGGGCATGAGTCAAGTATTTGTACCCTCGCTGGGTGGGCCCAATGGCTTTAGCACTGCAGAAATGACCAAGGCCATTGAAGTGCTAACCGGCTTTAGCCTGGGTGCCGAAAGCATAGCCCTGTTTGCCCGTGTAGGCGGTGGCATTTACACCAAAGCAGCCGATGTGGGTGCCGATTTGGTGGGCAAAGTTGAGGCGGGCATACCCGAAGATGACCCGCGCAACCCCGCCACCATTGCCGATAATGTGGGCGATAACGTGGGCGACGTGGCCGGCATGGGTGCCGATTTATTTGGTTCGTATGTAGCTACAGTGCTTGCCACCATGGTACTGGGGGCCGAAACCGTATCGGCTGGTGATAACTATGGCGGGCTGGCTCCCATACTGTTGCCCATGCTTATTGCAGCAGCAGGTATCATTTTATCCATTATAGCCACATTTTTTGTGCGCATCAGCGATTCGGCTGGCGTAAAAACCGAAACCGTGCAACGTGCCCTAAACATGGGCAACTGGGGCAGCATTGTGCTTACGGCCATTGCCTGTTTCTTTTTAACCAAATTTATATTGCCCGAGGGTGCCCTGGTATTGCGGGGTTTTGACTTTACCAGCATGGATGTGTTTTACGCCATATTGGTAGGCCTGGTAGTGGGTACCCTTATGAGCATTATAACCGAATACTACACTGCCATGGGCAAGCGCCCCGTGCTTAGCATTGTGCGCCAAAGTGGTACCGGCGCTGCCACCAACATTATTGGGGGCCTTGCCATGGGTATGGAAAGTACATTTTTACCCATTTTGGTACTTGCGGGCGGCATTTACGGCTCTTACCATTTTGCTGGCCTATATGGTGTGGCCATTGCCGCTGCCGGTATGATGGCCACTACGGCCATGCAGCTGGCCATTGATGCATTTGGCCCCATTGCCGACAACGCAGGCGGCATTGCAGAAATGAGCGAACTGCCACCCGATGTACGCGAAAAAACCGATGTGCTAGATGCGGTAGGCAACACTACAGCTGCCACGGGCAAAGGATTTGCCATTGCATCGGCAGCGCTTACGGCGTTGGCCTTGTTTGCTGCGTTTGTAGGTGTAGCAGGCATTACCGGTATTGATATTTACAAGGCCGACGTGCTGGCGTGCTTGTTTGTGGGCGGTATGATTCCGTTTATATTTAGCAGCCTTGCCATTCGTGCTGTGGGCGAAGCCGCCATGGCCATGGTGGAAGAGGTGCGCAGGCAGTTTCGCGATATTCCCGGCATCATGGAAGGTACGGGCAAGCCCGAGTACGACAAATGCGTGGCCATTAGTACCGAAGCATCGCTTAAGAAAATGGTGTTGCCTGGTGCCATTGCCATTATTTCGCCCCTTATTATTGGCTTTTTAATGGGCCCCGAAGCGTTGGGCGGCTTTTTGGCCGGTGCTACCGTTAGCGGTGTGCTGATGGGTATGTTTCAAAACAACGCAGGCGGCGCTTGGGACAATGCTAAAAAGAGCTTTGAAAAAGGTGTGGATATAAATGGCACCGTGTATTACAAGAAAAGTGAGCCGCACAAAGCATCGGTAACCGGCGATACGGTTGGCGATCCCTTCAAAGACACTTCGGGCCCATCAATGAACATTTTGATAAAGTTAATGAGCATTGTAAGTTTGGTGATAGCCCCCACTTTGGCAGGTTTGTTTCACACGGGCGGTGGCCACAGCCTCGAAAAAACAGCGAAGGATAATAAGCTTACAATTGAATCGACCATGGTGCTCGACAATAAAAATGGCAATCAATTGGTGCAGCTAAAATTAAAAGACGATGTGGTTGTTACCAGCAAAAACATCGATGGCATTGAGTACAAACTTTACAGTTTCTTGTCGAAAAAGACCTTCGAAACCCTAAGCGACGAACAACTGAAGGCACTATGGTTCGACTTTGATGACATTACCTTTGAAACAGGTACAGCGCAGCTTACCGTGGGCAGCAAAACCCAACTGGATAATGTGATGAAAATTTTGAAAAACTATGAAGGCATTAAGATTAAAATTGGCGGATATACCGATAAAACCGGCCCCGAAGAAGCCAACCTTAAGTTAAGCACCGACAGAGCCAATGCTGTGAAAGCTGCTTTTGAAAATGCAGGCTTGGGCGCACTGGTGCAAGGTGCCGAAGGTTATGGCAGCCAGTTTGCCAAGGCAGCTGCCGATGCCCCCGAAGCTGAAAAGCTGAAAGACAGACGCATTAGCCTAAGCGTAAGAAAATAAGCTGTTTGCAACGCATTAATTGAGCCCCATAGCCATTGGCTAGCGGGGCTTTTTTTATTTTGCACCCGGCCGCGTAGGCCATGCATCACCATGGTTTTTGGGGTTTTAAACTACCTGTACTAAGCCTGCTCATTTTATAGTGTGCACTATCACAAAAAAGATTGATTAAAAATTATACGCCGTTGTAAGATTCTTCATACCCGCAAATCATTACTTTCGGCAAGTGCAATAAAAATACGCCATGAAATTACCGCTCTGCTTGTTGCTGCTGTGCGCCTTGCATGCCGCCCTACCCGGCCGCAGCCAAAGCACGGCCGCCATTGACAGCATTGAAAAACTGCTACCCTTGCAAACCGATACGGTATTGTGCGGCAGTCTAAACGAACTTACCTGGCTGTACCGAAATGCCAACAGGCAAAAGGCATTTGAATATGGCCGCATGGCCATAGCCCAGGGCAACAAAAGCAAGTACCCAAAGGGCGTGGCGCAAGCTTGGAACGATTTGGGCATTTTATACATGGATAACCAACAGTTAGACTCTTCCATATTGGCCTACAAAGCCGCACAGGTGCTGCGCGAAACCTTGAAAGACACCAAAGGACTGGCAGCAGTACACCTTAAAATGGGCATTGTGCACCAAAAAGCAGGGCGCTTTGCCGATGCTTTGCAACAGGGCATAAAAGCCTTAGAGCTTTATGAAAGCATCAACGACGAATTTGGGATAGCCTCGGCAGCCAATAATGTGGGTATAGCCAACCAAAACGTGGGCAATGTGGACGGTGCCATGCGCTACCACAAAAGGGCCTTGGCGCTTAGGGAAAAAATAAACGACCGAAATGGCTTGGCAGCCTCGTACCTGGCAGTGGGCAACATTTACAACCTGCTAAAAAAAATGGATAGCGCCATTGCTTTTTACAACCAATCGGCTGCACTTGCTGAAGCCGTGGGAAACTACGAAACACTGGCCACCGCGTCGCACAACGTAGCTTCTAACTACGACGAAAGAGCGCGCTTTAGCGAAGGCATCGACCCTATAGAAACCGCCTTTAGCATAAGGGAGCAATTGGGCGACACCAAGGGCATGGTGAGCAGCCTAAATGTGTGGGGCAGCCTGCTCAGGGGCCTAAAACGCTACCCCGAAGCCGAACAAAAACTGTTGGCCGGATTAAAACTGGCAGATACGCTGGAGAGTTGCCTGCCCGAGAAAATACGGGTCTATCTTACCCTTACCGGCTTGTATGAAGCCATGGGCGATTACAAAAAGGCCAATACCATGGCCCGCCTCGAAATGACCCTACGCGATAGCCTTTTTACCCAAGACATGAATGTGCGATTTGCAGAAGTGGAAACCAAATACCGCACGCTGGAAAATGAACAAAAAATTCAGGAGCAGCAATTTGCCATTACCAAACGCAACTACTGGTTGGGCGGTGGCGCAATAGGGGTTTTGCTGTTGGGATTGTTGGCTTACAACAGTTATCAGCGGTTTAAACTTAAAAAAGACAAGCAACTGCAAGCCGAGGTAATGCGCCAGCAAGATTTAGCCACCAAAGCCGTGATAAATGCCGAAGAAAAAGAACGCGAACGCATAGCCGGGGAGTTACACGATGGCGTGGGACAGTTGATGAGTGCCGCCCGCATGAACCTTGGAGCCTTCGAAAGCCAATTGGAGCGGTTGGACGAAAAGGACAAAGTGCGCTTTGGCAAGATTATAGACCTGGTGGACGAAAGCTGCAAAGAGGTGCGGGCCGTAAGCCACCAAATGATGCCTAATGCGTTGCTAAAGCGGGGGTTGGCCAACGCCATTCGCGACTTTTTGGAAAAACTGGATACCGGTGTGCTAAAAGTAGATTTGTACACCGAGGGCCTGAACGAGCGCATAGACCCCAACATAGAAGGCGTGCTATACCGGGTGGTGCAAGAAGCCGTAAACAATGTGATAAAACACAGCAGTGCCTCGCGGTTAGATTTGGCATTGGTAAAAGAGCAGACCGAAATATCCATTACCATTGAAGACAATGGCAAAGGGTTTGATTCCAGCGACGCCACCAAATTCGAAGGCATTGGCTTGAAGAACATCGGTAGCCGCATTGCTTTTTTGCGCGGCACGGTGGAGTGGAGCAGCAAGCCCAACCAAGGCACCTTGGTTAGCATACACGTACCTCTTGCACCTACCACACGATGAGAAAACACCTCACCCAATACTTTTTGTGCCTAATTTTAAGCTGCGCAACCCTAGCATCGGCTGCTCAAAACCAGTCGCAGATAGATACCCTGTTGAGCCGCTTAGGCCGTGCCAAAACCGATGCCGAAAAAGCCAAGTGTTATTTGTCATTAGGCTATGAGTGGAGCGATGTAGACGTTACAAAAGCCCGTGGATACCTGAATTTGTCCGAAAAGTATTACAGCGCAGCAAAAAACGACAGCGGCCTTTGCGATGTGTATTTTAACTTAGGAATCATGTACGAGTACGACCAAAAACGCGACTCATCGCTGCTATTTTTCCAAAAAGGCCTTGCTCTAGGACAAAAAATCAACCATCAAGCTTTTTTAGGCCGCGCATACATAGGTCTGGGTTGGTGCCATGGCAATAACCACGATTATCCCGAGGCTATTGATGCCTACTACAAAGCCATAGCCGTGGCCGAAAAAACCAAGAATCACATTGCTTGGGGCGATGGTTTGGCCAAGGTAGCCAACCTGTACGTTCAAATGGAGCAAATGGATGAGGGCCTCAATGCTTACAGGAAAGCCTTGGGGCAGTATAGCCAAGCAAACGACTCACCCAATATGGCCAAGGTATTGGGTAGCCTTGGTTTTGCTTACCGCTCGGCAAGGCGTTTTGACAGCGCGGTTTTTTATCTGGATACTGCCATAAGGGCCTTTAGACATTTGCAATACTTAACCATGATACCAGTGGCTTACACCGAAAAGGGTATGGCTTACTTGCAAAGCAATAGAGCGGCTTTGGCACTGAGCGCTTTTAATGAAGCCATCGAGTCTCATAAGTCGTCACCATATTTAAGCCACCAAGATGCGCTCTATATAAATCGCGGCAAAGCCCTTATGGCACTTGGCGACATGGTAGCGGCAAAGCAAAATATGGAAAAAGGGCTTGGCATAGCACTAAAAACCAACGACTTAGACATGCAACGCGATGGCTATGAAGCCTTATACCTATACTATGACACCAGCAATAACTATAAATTGGCATTAGAAAACAAAACGCTTTATGAGGCCACAAAGGATAGTATGGACGGACTGGAGCAAAAAAACTTGCTTCGACAGCTAACCACTAAGTACGACTTTGAAAAACAGCAACGCCAAGTGGAACAGGCGCAATTTGCACTAAAACAGCGCAACTGGATGGTATTTTGCCTGGTGGGTGTGCTATTAAGCATTACTGCATTAGGCTACGGCACATACAGGCGCTACCGTTTAAAAAAAGAAAAAGAGCTGGCCGAGCAAGTACTGGAACATCAAGGGCTGGCTACCAAAGCAGTAATGGATGCCGAGGAAAACGAACGACGCCGCATTGCTTCTGAGCTGCACGATGGCGTAGGCCAACTTATGAGTGCCGCCCGCATGAACTTGAGTGCCTTTGAGGCCGATGTGGCGTTGCTGGAGCAAGGACAGCAACTGCGCTTACAAAAAATTGTGAGCCTCGTGGACGAAAGCTGTAAAGAAGTTCGCACAGTAAGCCACAGCATGATGCCCAATGCTTTGCTGAAACGGGGTTTGGCATCGGCACTGGCCGATTTTGTTCAAAAAATAGACCAACGGATACTTAATGTAACGCTACATACCCAAGGCCTAGAACAAAGACTGGATCCTAATACCGAAACCATGCTGTACCGAATTGTGCAGGAATGCCTAACCAATGTAATAAAGCACAGCCATGCTAGCCGGCTAGACATTGCCATTATTAACGATGATGATGGCATAAACATTACCATTGAAGACAATGGCAAAGGCTTTGATACCGAGCTGCTGAAAAACGGGGAAGGACTTGGACTAAAAAACATAAAAAGTCGTGTAGCCTACCTCAAAGGGGAGGTGAACTGGGATAGCCAGCTGCTGCAGGGTACCCTAGTAAGCATACACATACCCCGTGTAGTTTAAAATTTGTAACATTGCATGGTGCAAAACGGAGAAAATACTACTGATATTGTCATTGTAGACGATCATCAAATTGTGATTGACGGCCTTCGATCGCTGCTGGAAGGTGCGGATGGGCTACATATTGTGGCTACCACCAACCACCCTACCGAGGCCCTTAATCTCATCGAAATACACAAGCCTCATATATTGCTAACCGATGTGATGATGCCCGAAA
>RDXD01000154.1 GCA_004292575.1 Bacteroidota bacterium | reverse complement strand
GTGTCAGCACCGGCTCGTCTGGGGTCCAACTGCCTTTCATAATGGCCAAATGCTCCATGTCGTTGCTCTTATCCTTAAAAGCCGCCAGCCTAAAGTTGCCGTGCTTGGTGGGCATATCCACCTGCACTATTTCTTCAATCAGGCTGTCGCGGCGCAGGCGGTATTCTATCAAATCTTTTATCGAAATCAATTTAAGGTTCCACTTTACCGCAATTTCTTGCAGCTCAGGCAGCCGGGCCATGCTGCCGTCTTCATTCATAATTTCTACCAGCACCCCGGCGGGAGCAAAACCTGCCAACCGGGCCAAATCGATGGTGGCTTCGGTGTGGCCGGAGCGACGCAGCACGCCGCCACGCTTGGCCCGCAGGGGAAAAATATGCCCCGGGCGGCCAAAATCAGCTGGCCGCATGTCGGGGTTAACCAAGGCTTTTATGGTGGCAGCCCTATCGTGCACGCTTATGCCGGTGGTGCAGCCATGGCCCAGCAAATCTATCGAAACTGTGAACGGCGTTTCGTGCAGGGCGGTGTTGTTGCTCACCATCAGCGGCAAGCCCAGCTCGTCGCAACGGTCTTCCACCAGCGGCGCACACACCAGGCCACGGCCATACTTGGTCATAAAGTTGATGATTTCGGGCGTTGCTGCCTCAGCGGCACAAATAAAGTCGCCCTCGTTCTCGCGGTCTTCATCGTCCACCACAATCACCATTTTTCCGTTCCTAATATCCTCTATGGCACTTTCTATAGTATCTAACATAACACGCTTAAAACTGCAAACTTACCACAATGGTTGACGGAAATGCATAGAAAATGAAGGACCCCTCACAAGCAGCTAACAATTTGTTAACATTGGGAAGCCGTTAACAAGCGGTTCTGCCGTTTCTTTGCACCCGAAACTAAAACGACTATGTGTATGCTTAGGAAAATCGTGATGCAACTGATATTGGTTGCAGCCATCCCTTTTTGTTTGGTGGCCCAAAACACCACTGCTGGCCTCAGTGGTTTCGTAAAAGCCTCTAATGGAGAACCGCTAGTTGGGGCTACGGTTACTGCCACCCACGAACCCACGGGCAGCATTTACCGCTCGCAAACCCGTTCCGGCGGCAGGTTCGACATAGCCAACATGAATACTGGTGGGCCGTACACCGTAAGTGTGAGCTTTGTAAATTTTTCCGTAGGCGAAAAAACAAACATTTTTTTATTGCTCGGCGAGTCTTTCAGAACTGACTTTGTGCTGAACTCGGCGGCTCAAAAACTGGAAAATGTAACCGTAACCGCTGCTAGCGCCAAAAGAAATGGCGATTTTAATGGCAAAGGCGGCATGGAAACCAGCATTGGTAAAGATAAAATGGAAAACTTACCTACCGTGGGTCGTAACCTCAGCGACTATTTGCGGTCGGTACCACAGGCGCGCCTTACTGCCGCTGAAGGTGGTATTTCCATTGCAGGGCAAAATAATCGCCTCAACTCTTTTTTTATAGATGGTGCCGTAAACAATGATGTGTTTGGCTTAGCCGCTTCCGGAACCAATGGTGGCCAAGCTGGTGTGGCACCCATTTCAATTGATGCCATTGAGCAGTTTCAGGTGGTAATTTCACCTTACGACGTTTCTTTGGGCAACTTTACCGGTGGTGGCATAAATGCCGTTACCAGGAGTGGTACCAACAAAACCCAGGGTTCACTTTACTATTTCTGGCGCAATGAAGATTTAACCGGCGAAACGCCAAACGGACCTAAATCTGCAGCAACAAAATTGGCGCCTTTCCAAAATAAAACTTATGGATTTAGGTTTGGTGGTCCCATCATCAAAAACAAATTGTTCTATTTTATAAATGCCGAATTGCAACGCGATGTTCGCCCACAGCCTTTTGACATTAACGCCTACCAAGGCAACACCAGAGAAGCTGGCTTAAACGCGCTTCGCGACACCCTGAGAAGACGCTATGGCTATGATGCAGGTGGCTTTAATGCCAACGATGAGGCAATTGAAGCCAACCGCATTAGTGCTAAATTCGATTGGAACATTAATCCAAAGCACAAAGCCAGTTTGAGCTACCGCTATAACGACGGTCTGCGGGTTAACACCACTGCATCAAATACCACTGCGGTTAACTTCTTTAACAACGGCTTTCAGTTTCCTACTACCACCCACTCTACCTCTTTTGAGCTAAAGAGCAACTTTGGCCGCAGCACCAGCAACCGCTTGTTAGTAACCTATACAGATGTGGAAGACGACCGCGGCCCCATTAATGGTGGTGCATTCCCCCGTTTGCAAATATTTGACGGTACTGGTACCGCTAACAACAACGGTATCATTATTGGCCCAGATAACAGCAGCACCATCAACTATCTGCGCCAGCGCAACTTCAGCATTGTGGACCGTGTGCAGTATAGCGTAGGCAAGCACACGTTTAGCTTTGGTACCGATAATGAGTTTAACAACTCTACCAACGCATTTATCCAAAATACATTTGGCAACTATCAGTATAATAGCTTGGCCGATTTTTATGCCAATGCTCGCCCACGCCAATACATCAATGGTTTTTCTAACCTCGACAACAAAGGAGACGCCACAGCATCTGCCGCCAAGTTTAATACCATGCGTCTCGGTCTTTTCGCCGGCGACGAGTTTAAGCCGACGGCTAACTTTACGTTAACCTATGGCGTTCGCTTGGACTACTACCGCTTTATAACACAACCGCTGGAAGACAAGTACACCAACGATACTGCACTGCCACGCTTTGCTCAGTTTTACGATCTTAAAGGTGCCCGCAGTGGCCAGCGCCCCAATATTCCAATTGCCATTTCGCCTAGGGTTGGCTTTACTTGGAAGTTCCCCGAAGAAGGTGTTACTGTTAGAGGTGGCATAGGTGTGTACACCGGGCGAATACCTTTGGTATGGCCGGGTGGCGTGTACAACAATAATGGAATAAACATAGGCGGCTTTACTGCCAATGCCAATGCCAACAATAGTGCATTAGACATCATCAGGTTTAGACCCGACCCCAACAACCAATGGCGCCCCAACGAAGTGGGTATCCGCATCACCAAGGGCGGTTTAAACCTCATTGCAGAAGAGTTTAATCAACCACAGGTACTTAGATCGTCGCTGGCCTTTGATAAGCGCTTTGGCGACGGTTGGACAATGACGTTGGAAGGTGTTCTCACCAATAACCTTCAGGAAATCTACTACACCAACATCAACATTTTGCCGCCCAATGCCGTATCTGCCGGGCCCGAAGCAAGAACCATTTACCCCACACCCACCGTTATTCCAATTACAGGCACCAACTTTAACCCTTACGACAATGCCATTTTGCTGAGCAACAACGAAGGTCCTAAAGGCTACTCTTACAACCTTACGTTTACCATTGATAAGCGTTTCAACAACGGATTTACTTTTAACGGTAACTACAGTTTTGGCAATAGCCAAGTGGTAAACGAAGCCACCAGCAGTGTAAATTTGAGCCAGTGGCGTTTTATGGAAACAGCTAACGGCAGAAACTTCATTAACCGCTCTATTAGCGATTTTGATCAGGGCCACCGTGTATTTGCTTTTGCAAGCAAGCGTTTCGAATACTTTAAAAAGAGCGTGGCCACCACCATTTCGTTGGTGTACAATGGTCAAAGTGGAAACCGCTTTAGCTACGTACTGGGCGGTGCTGCTGTAAGAGACGACGCCGCAGGTGGTAATGATTTGGCCTTTGTGCCCACCAGTGCACAAATTGCTAATATGACCTTTTTGAGCAATACCGTGGGTAGCGGTGCCAGTGCCATTACCTACACCCCCGACCAGCAAAGAGCGGCTTTGGAAGCCTATATTGCAAAGGACAAGTACCTAAACTCACGCCGTGGTCAGTACGCCGAGCGCAATGGTGATCGTTTGCCTTTTACAAACATTGTAGATTTTAAAATTGCCCAAGACTTTTCGGTAAAAGTGGGTAAGAACCGCTACGCAGTGCAGCTTACTTGGGATGTGTTTAACTTCACCAACCTCATCAACCGCGATTGGGGCCGCAACTACTTTTTGGCCAACGATAACTTCCAGTTGCTGGCATTTGCAGGCTACTCCACAATTGCAAACGTAGCCAATACCCCCACCTATCGTTTCAATCCACAAAACAATACCCGCACACCTTGGGGACTTAGCAACAGCGTAGTACCTAACTACAGTGCACGCTGGGCAAGTCAGTTGGGTGTACGCATCAACTTTAACTAAGCAATTCTGTTTTCAATTTGGATAGCCACCGCACAACAGCGGTGGCTTTTTTTTGCCATCTTACCATACTGCGTTACGGCTGGGTGAGCTGTGTATGTTTGTAATGCGTGGAGGCGCCATTGTCACAGCCCGAAAAGCCAACCAATGGCAACCCACGAAATGGCCGTGGGTTTAGCGCCGAAGCGCTGTGGAAGAGAGCGTAGGAAACTGCTGTAAATTAGCCTGCCTGCCCTTAACCAAGCACACAGCTGATGTACTGCACATAACTACAAAAATTGTTATTTGTTACTCATGCAGCCGTTGCCAGGCCGCACCACCAAACCACTCATAACCATCTGTGGTGGTATTAAACCGCAGCATTCCTGGCTGGGCAAATTGCGGGGCATTGCGCTTGTAGTGGTCAATAACAAAAGTTTCGGTGCTAACCCTATACAAACGCTGGTTCACACCAAAGGCGCCTATTGCTTCCGCACCCAAAAAACCCCGTAGCGGATTTTCAAAGGCCACAGCCTCTAACTGTCCCAAAACCAGGGAGGATGGCAATGCAAGCCGGCGCTTGTGCGCCCCCGATAGCAGCGCCGTGTCGGCATCGCTAAAGCCAAATACCAAAAACAAAGCGCAGGCACCCAAACGGGTATAGGCAGTAAACACCACCTTGTCGTAACCAGCCACTGCTGCACCAGTTATCATAAAACCACCGGTAGCCATGCTGTCTTTACGTGCAGCCACGTGTTTGCCAGCTTGCGTGGGTAGCGTGTAATGTACCGTAGTGGCGCTCACCCAGTTTTTGGTAAACAAATGGAGTTGGTTCCGTAGTACTATTACTGCCTCACAATCAAATCGGGTATTGTTAACGGTTGCATTGGTAAAGTTGGTCTGGTCGGCATAGGCAAAGGCAATCCGCTCTATGGCCTGCGCCGGCACACGGGTAACCGTATCGGCCGCAATCCAGCTTTTTGCAAACTTATATACCACCAAGTTGGTGCGAATACCGGTGCCGTTGTTGCCCACATCGGCCACATAAATATGGCTGCTGTCCTGGGCCATATCTTCCCAATCAATGTTGGTGGTGCCTTCCAGCACTATGGTTTGCGCAATGGCACCGGTTGTGGTATCTATGCGATAAATGGCGTTGGGGTTGCCACCATCGTTAAGCCCATAGAGTCGCCCGTGCACCCATACTAGGCCACTTACCTCGGCCAGTTGCACACCTAAGGCACCAACCTGCGGCGGTTGATAACCGGTATTGGTATACACACAGCTGCCATTGTTTGCTGTGGCCAGGGAATCAAAATTGGTGGCTTGGGGATCGGTGCAGCCCGCCTTTTGCGCCTGCAGGGTTCCCATGCCGGCCAGCACCACTATTGCAAAAGCAAGCGTACGCATGCGGCTATCCATTTATTGCAGCGGCACCCAGCCGCCTTGTGAGGTATATCCTTCCAGTTTAGAAATGGTGGCGTTGTAGCGAATCATGCCCACCTGCGGCACCACAGGCCGCTGGGCAGTAGTACCCACCGGTACAATTATGGCATCAGTACCTTGCACATGCAGGCTGGCCTTGGGGGCGGTGGTATGCAAGCCCACAAAGGCATTTGTAGAATCTAAATATAGCCGTACCACATTATTGGTGCCCAAGCGCAATGGCTGGGCATTGGTGGTGCCCACAAAAAAACCACTGTCGGGGGCCGCATTGCCCATGGTACCCCAAAAGGCATGCTGGGCACTTGGCTCGGCAATGGCCACAATGTTTCGCCACACTGGGGTTGTTGGGCTGCCAATATTTACTTGAAACTGCTGCTCGGTTTGGTTGTAAACCAGCAATGCATTGGCGGGCTTTAAAATGGCTTGGCGCTGCGCCGTGGTTAACCTCGGTACCAGCAGGCCCTTGTTGGCCACAGCCAAATCCAACACCGCACTGCTATCGGGCGGGGAGGGCGCCCCAATGCTTACGCCCTGCCCGTACACACCAAGGCCAACACACACTAGCATCATACAAAAAATCGCTTTCATGGTAGCATTTTGTAAAAAGACGGACGCATTTTTAACCGCCTTGAATATTCAATATTTCTGACGAATCAGTTATCAATAATAGACGCCATTTTACGTGTTCACAATTGCCAATTTAGACCTTCGCGTACCAATATGCTGTGGCTCGTAGTATGGTTTCCTGTCAAAGATTTCCAATTTCATTTTCAGAAAGTCCTGTAAAATCGGAAATGTATGGCAATGGCAGACCTTTGTATTTCATGTTTCTTGCAGCCTCAATTCTTCCCTCAATTTTTCCCTCAATTTTTCCCTCAATTTTTCCCTCATCAAAAGCCGTATCTATCACGCCTTTCAAGTCACGGTATGTTTTCAAGCCGTTTTCATAATTGTCCAATT
>RDXD01000153.1 GCA_004292575.1 Bacteroidota bacterium | reverse complement strand
ACAATGGGTTCGTTGCCAATGGCGCCAAAATCAATGCCTTTGTTGGCCAGGCTAATGCCATCCAACACACTTACGGGATAGTTGCGATAGTTTTTGTAAAAGCCTTCAACGGTAAAGCGGGTGGCGTTGGAGGGTAGGTACTCCACGCCTGTAACATAGTGGGTGCTGCGGATATACTCGCCCGGATTGGTAAAAGCCTCGATGGTGCTGGTGCCCGGGCGGCTGTACGCCAGCTGGGTGTAACTGGGCAGGCGGTAATAAATGCCGTAGCTGGCACTCAGGTTCCACTTGGGTGCCAGGGCAAAGCTGGCGCTTACGCGGGGGCTAAGCTGTTTTAGCGGGTTAGGCTCGCTGTTGTTTAGCGTGTTGGCATCCATGCGCAGGCCTGCGCTTACGCTCAACCTATCGTTCAGTAAGCGGCGGGCACCTTGCACAAAGGCCCCGTAGCGCAAAAAGTTGGCATTGCTTTTTGCTTCCAAGGTAACGGCCTGTTGTATCACATTGCCCTGCGCATCGGTAAGCTGGGGTCTAAAGCGCTGAAAAAAGTTGTTGTCAAATTCTACCACCTGTGCCACCGCTCCGTAAGTGAGTTTCCACTGGCGTAGGTTGGCCGTTACATCAAAGCGCAGTTTGTTTTCGGTTTCGCGGCTGTTTATGCGCAGGGTGCGCTGGCTGGCTACGGGTTCGTTGTTGTCTTCAAATTTATCGGCGGTGTTATCCAGCGTGTTGCGGCTAAGGGCCAGGTTCCAAAAGCCCTTGTTGGTGAGGCGCTTTAGGCTGGCGCCAAAGGTGTAGCTCCATTGGTTTATAAGTGGGCTACTGTTTATGGCATAGAGCTTCTCGGGGGTGGCGGTTTTGGGTGCTGCAAAGCGAAACTCGTCAATGGCACCAATGCCCAAAAAGCTAAGCGTGGTTTTCTTGTCTATTTTGGTGGTGGTTTTAAACTGAAAATCCCAATAGTTGGGCCTAATGGGCAGGTCGAGGGCCTGAAACAGCAGCTGTAAGTAACTGCGGCGCACCGAGGCCAGAAAGGTAGTGTTTTTGCTAATGGGTCCGTCAAAGGTGGCCGCCAGCTCGGTGGCGCTGAGGCGCACATTGCCCTGTAGGCGGTTGGGATTGCCGTTTTTCTGCTTAAACTGAAACACGCTGCTCAGGGTATTGTCGTAGCGGGCATCAAAAGCACTGGTGCTAAGTTTTACATCTTCAATAAAGCTTACATTTAATATGCCCTGTGGCCCGCCGCCGCTGCCCTGGGTGCTAAAGTGGTTAATAATGGGTACTTCTATACCATCTAGGTAAAACACGTTTTCGCTGGGGGCACCACCACGTATAATAATGTCGTTGCGAAAGCCACCGCCGCCCACACCGCCGCCCACGCCTGGCAGGCTTTGTATAACCCTGCTGATGTCGAAGTTGCCGCCGGGGTTGGCCTTAATGTCTTCTGTGGTAAGCCGCTGCACACTCAGCGGGCTTTCTAAGGTGGTGGCTTTTGCGCTGTTGCGTCGGCCGCTTACCACCACATTGCTCAGGTCGTTTAGGCTGGGTTCCAACTCCACGGTTAGCAGGTTTTCGTTGCCCGATGTTACCACCAGGTTAGCCACCAGCTTGGGCTGGTAGCCCACGCCCGTTACGGTAATGCTATAGCTGCCGGGTGCCAGGTTTTTAAACCTAAAATAACCCGCCGAGTCGGTGGTGATGCCCACATTGCCCGGCTTCAGCATAATTGATGCAAAGGCAAGCGGTTGTTGGGTATTGCGGTCGTAAACGGTGCCGCTTAAAAACGCTGTGTTTTGTGCCACTACTATAAGGCATAAGATGTTTCCGACAAGGGTAAGCATCCATTTTTTTAAACAAGCCATGGGGTAATTTTTTTTGCGGGGCGTGGTTAGCACCCGCGCTGCGTTAATTATGAAATGCAAAGTAATGGTTCAATTTTGAAATAAAAAAATTCAAAGCCGAAATAAGTTACCCCTAATTTTGCACTTGGTGCCCTACGGATGCTTACAGCAGTAGGGGTCATATTTATTTTTACCCACCCCATAAACTTACCGGCATGAACATAAATAGCCAATGGCAGCAGTATTTGGCCAGTGGCGGCCTTGCCCACGATGTTACGGCTTTTGGCGTGTGGTTGATACAGCATGCACCCGCAGCACCTACAGGCCAGCAAGGTGGCGCGCCCGTACAGATAGGTACCACCGGCAACGTGGGTATGGCCGGTATTTTGGTGGGGCGTTTGCAGCGGTTTTTCCATTTGGCCACCAAGCCCTTGCTTAAAAGTGGTGGCTTGCAAAATGCCGATGATTTTCCCGTGCTGGCCACGTTGTTTTTTGGGGGCAAGCTGGCCAAGGGCCACCTGCTAAAGCAAGCCCTGGTGGAGCCCGCCACGGGCAGCGAAATGCTAAAACGCATGAAGGCCAACGGCTGGCTAGAAGAAACGCCGCACCCCGAAGATGGGCGATCGAGCCTGATGGCATTGAGCCATGCGGGCAGGCAATTGGCCATGCAATGCTTTGCCGCGCTGGCGGGTGTGGCCCCATTGCTGGAAGCCCTTAGCCCCGCCGAGCAGCAAACGCTGTTACAGCTGCTCGATAAGTTAGATGCCCACCACAGCCATCGGCATGGCATAGTGCAGGTAGGCACCTGGATGCAGCAGGGCGGCGGTACAAATGTTTAGTGTGGGCGTTGCACAACAGGCAGTGACCAATGAGCCAAACTGAAATGGCGCTGACCCCACTGGCACAACGCTGGGCCGCTTAAAAGCTTCAAATTTGACATGGCAAAATCCTTTTAAAAAAAATGAGGAGCGCGGCTTAGTGAATAAAGCCAATCAAAAAAAACAACAAAATCCTGAAAACATATACCGCTAGGCTAATCGAAAAAAGGGAACCTTGAATCGAAAACTGGCCTTAGCTAAAATCAGGGGCATTTACACTTCCGCAAACATAAACCTACTCGCTTTGAAGTTTTTCTTGTTGTTTCTTGTTTTACCTGTCACCAAAAATTCGGCGATAGCGCAATGGGTGCATGAAACACCGCCGGTTCCAAATAGCATACTTCCGCTTGCCATACGGCAAAGAATGTATCTGAAAGGCTCGGTCGATTTGCTGCTGGGCAAAAAGGGGTAAGCCATGCAAAAATTGCAAGCCTGATGTAATAGCCGGTTCATGTAATGGAAAAGGCACCAAAACCAAAGCTGGGCAAGCATGGACTACTCGATGCAGGGCAAAAAAGGCAGCTACAAGCTGTAAGCATAGCACAAGTATTGGGACCGGGTTCTGTTTTCAGCACCGGTTGAAATAGATACGCCAATTCACCAATTATCAAAGTTTTTATCATTATCCGCAAAACAGCTAAACAATTATCATTTTAGTTGGAACACAAAAAAAACAGGTATATGATCTGATATTTTCCGTGCCTCTTGAATAGATGAAAAGGATTTGTAAAAATGAACCACACCGGACGAAATAGGCAAAACCTTAGCTATGTTGTAAAAAATATTGTCAAATTCGGAAGCCAAGCAATCATTGGCTATGCAGCTTTGCCGGAGACTCGTTTTTTGGTTGGTAAATATGGGTTTGTAACCCATGGCCTTGATGGGGTTAAAAACGGTATGGCTTTGGGGCAAATTAAAGTCGCCGCAAAAAATAAGATTTAATGAGGGATATGCCCCGGGCAGGAATTTGAAATATTTGACCTCCGTTTCAGGCTGCATGGACTGGGTAATGGCGTGGAAATTTACCAAGGTAAAGCGCTTATCATTCGCCTCAAAAGTTGCATAAAAGGGTTCCCGATCCATTTCAATGGTGTATTGCTGCTCAAGCCATGGCCTGCCAACAAGGGATACTTTGGAGGGTTTCCACAAAAATGCATAGCGCTCCTTTTTGTACGAATTATCACCGCTCGTTGGGTTGCTTATCCTGTATTCCCATTTGGAGCCCTTTTTGTTTAGCGCTTCCCCTAGCCGGCCAACCGCCTGTGCGCCGCCGGGGTCTTTGGCCACTACTTCTTGAATTAAAACTATGTCATAGTCTTTTACTGTTTGGGCAATGAAATCTATTTCAGAGTCGGATTTTGTTTTTCCGAAATCGAGAAGGTTCCAAGACAGGATTTTAATGGTTGGGGCGGCTTGATTGGCAAAAGCATTTGAATATGCAAAAGCAAATAGCACAATCAGGCCCTGAGATATTATTTTGAACATGGTTGGTTGAAGGTATTGAAAAAAATATTGCCCATAAGAATGCGGTTACTATTAGTGTGGGATAGAGGTTTGAAACGTAAAGCTAAAGAATAGTATTAAGGTGAATACTGCATAAAGGGCAGCAAGTAATTTCATGAATTTTACCATGGCAGGGTAACATTATTTGATTGGATGGGAAATAAAGCTGGTCTTTTGAGTTTATGTGTGTGCTTTGTAGAAGGGATGCTGCAAAACACGGGATTTATGGTGCAGGGGGTGCCTTTAGGCCGCTAAATGCAGACTATCTATAGTGAGGCAGCCCAAGTTGTGTATAGGGCGTTACTGTTGCTTATTCATATACTCCCGGTATATTTTTTTGTAATCATGCTTACAACAAATCATATCAGTATCGCATTCATGCGCAAAGATAATTTCCTCGCCGGCTTCCATTTTTTTAATTAAATCAAAAAGGTTATGGAAATAGAAATGGAGTGGGGTCGGCTCATTTTTTAGTACCAGTTCGCAGCAAAGGTCAAGCAGCAGGGCAATTTCATTGAACCAACATTCGGTTTTATCGGGAATATGCATAAAATTTTTGCTATCCATAGCAAAAGGGGCATAGTATTCGCCGCTCACAGATTTTTGGTAAAAGGTTTCAATATCCCTGCGCAGTTGTAATGGGGTTAGGCGCATGTAGTGATGTTCGTAAATTAAGTCACCAAACATATCCCATATCGCCTTTTCGTTACAACGCTCATAAATGTTGATGATGGTTTGTATAAGGGTGGCTTTTGATTTTTGTTTCAGTAATTTTTCAAGATTGGTATGGTGGGGAAGCATGGAGATTATTTTGCAATGTTTGGGAGGTGAGGCGGAAAATTAGGCGTGTTTTCGTTTGCAGCAAGCCTCTTTATTTGATTTATTAATCGGCTAGTGATTTAAGACCTATTAAAGATGGAAGCTGCATACCTGACGTGCTTTCCATGGAAATACTTTTGTACTTGCTGTTTATCGTTCCTCCTTTATTTCATAAAGCCTTTGCCGTTAGCTTTAAGCTAAGCCTTGTTAATTGGGCATTGCTTTGCCGATAGCGTTTGTTTTTAAATCTTAGTTAACATACGCCTGCGCATTGAGTGCAGGGCTATATGGCGGCAGAAAGCATAATTCAATTTGGTCAAAATTTTCATCCAGGTATGCTTTTACTTCGTTGGTTTTATGGGCTGTGTGGCCATCCACAACAAGAAAAATCTTTTGCTTCTTATGCTTAATCAGTTGCATTAAAAATTCAAGGAAAACCTTTCCATTAAATGTTCCGTCTAATATCATAAACTCAACATGGCCCTTATTACTAATTGCTGAAACCATGTTGAGCGAAAATCTTTGCCCTGTTCTTGTGATGACAGGAGTGTGCCCCTTTGGCGAATAACGCTTTTCTGCCTCATGGTTGCTGCGCATACCAACCTCGTCCTCAAAATAAATGGTGGCATTTTCTTTTATTGCCCATTTCTTAAGAGCTGGATATTCCTCATCGAGCCACTCTTTTACCCTAATTGGATTCTGTTCAAACGCCTTACTGATGGGCTTTTGCGGCGTGTAACCCCAAGATTTTAGATAGCGAACAACTTGCCATCGGCTTAATGTTATACCATAGTGGTCCAATATCAGTTGCTGCACCGCTTCTCTGGTCCAAAGTCCAAAAGGCAACTTCAACTGATCGGGCATTTTATCCTTAATCAACCGGCGCACTTCGGCTGCCTGTTGGCCATTTATCTTTTTTCCTGACCGAACTCCGCGTTTCTTACTTTCAACAGCCCCAGCACCGCCTGTTTTATAACTGGCCCAAATTCTATTTACACTACGGATGCTTAAACCAAACATTTGTGCAGCTTGCTTTTGAGTAGCTAAGGACTTATTGAGATACGAAACGTCCTTTAGCCGTACTGCTTCTTGTACATCTTTACTACCTCGCTTTTTTTGCATGGGCAATATTGCGAAACAATTTTCATATAAGACTTAATTTATGGGCTTCTTAATAATGGGTGTGGCAACTAGCCCCAGCAGGTTATCCCCTTCTATCCAGAAAATGGAGGTCTTAATCCTTGTTATAATGGATGTGGCAATTAGCCTTACACCATCGGTAACCAAAGACCCTATCACGGAGTCTTAATCCTTGTTATAATGGATGTCTATCTGTAGCCCTGTCGCAGGGAACCCCCCTAAAAACATGGGAAACAGTCTTAATCCTTGTTATAATGGATGTCTATCTGTAGCCCTGTCGCAGGGAAACCCCTAAAAACATAGGAAACAGTTTTAATCCTTGCTATAATGGATGTCTATCTGTAGCCCTGTCGCAGGGACCCCCCCTAAAAACATGGGAAACAGTCTTAATTCTGGTTATAATGGATGTCTATCTGTTGCCCTG
>RDXD01000152.1 GCA_004292575.1 Bacteroidota bacterium | reverse complement strand
GGATGATTTGTTTGCTCACTACCTAAATGTAATAAGGGTTCTTCGCCCCAAGTATTTTGTAATGGAAAATGTAAAGGGAATTCTTACAAAAGAGGGTGGAAAAATTAAAGATATGATTTTGCAAGAAATCAAATCAATAGTTGATTTGAAAGAATTTCACCAAATAATTTATTTTTTGGCGAAGCTTAAAAAAGCAGAAAAAGAGAAGGAATTTACCTTAGATTGTTACAATTTGAGGATGCAATTTGAATCAGCCAATGAAAAAGAATTGGAGAAATTGAGAGAAAATTATGTTCAGATTATTGAAAATAAATTTCGTGGATTAACACCGAAAATTGCGGATTATAAAACGAGTAAGACAGATATTAATATCAATACCATTCGTCATGGCTTCAATTTATTGAAACGAAATAAAGAATTAGCCTATGTAAGAAGGAAAGTGATTTTGGAAAAGGCTCATAGTGATTTGGATAATGATTTTTTTGTTGAAAAATTTGATTCCTTTTTGACTTCGATAGAGTCGGATTCAATTATTGAGAAAATCCACCAAGCTTTTAATAATTTAAATCCGGCAAAAGCATTTCAGAATGAAATCTCTGAAATAATTGTGGCTTTAGAAATTTACAACTATTCTTTTGAGGAATGTATTCAAGGGCTTCAACCATTTGTTAAAGCATTAAAAGCAGAAGCAGAATTTGGAGAGATATTGTCGCATATTAGGTTGTATAATATTGAACAACCATTTGTTGCTTTAGCTTCAAACTATGGAGTTCCTCAAAACAGAGAAAGGGTTTTATTCATTGGTTGTCGCAAAGATCAAAAATTAGTTAAAGTAGTTCCACCAACAGTTAGCGAAAAAGAGAAAGTTACTGTCTTCGAAGCGTTGCATGATCTGGATTTTGTAGGCAATGATGATGAGAAATTCGATTATGAAAAAGTTGATTTAAAAGCAAAGTACAATGGCTCAACTCAAAAAATGCAATCGCTATTAAAGAAAAGGACTATTGATGGAAAGCCTGAAGATAAAAAAGGCTTAACCTATGCTGAATGGTCTAAAAAGGGAAGATTAAATGGTCGATTTACTAATGCCAAAAATCCTTTTTACGTTAGAAATTTTGAAGAATTGGAAAATACATTGTCCCATATTGTTGCTCCATTGCACAATCATAAAACAAGTAAACAAAATGATGATGTGATAAAAAGACTGGATGTGATATTAAATACAGGCGATTACGATTTAGCAAAAGGCGAATTAAAAAAAATTGGCTTGGATTCTGAAAAAAGGAATTACAATGTTTTGAAAGCCGATTCGCAAAGTCCAACTGTAATGACAATTGCTGACGACTATATTCATTTCTCTAATCCAAGAGCTTTAACTGTTCGTGAGATGGCACGTCTACAATCATTTGATGACTCTTTTGTGTTTCAAGGAAAGCGTTCGACTGGAGGAAATAAAAGAAAATTTGAAGTTCCGCAATTTACTCTAGTTGGAAATGCCGTCCCACCTTTAATGGCTAGAGCAGTTGCTTTGGAAATTCTAAAAAATATTGATTAAAGTTCGAAATAAGATAAAGGATTATTTCGAGTCAAATGAGGAATTGCTGCTCTAATATCTGTTCTTAGTGTTGTTCTTGAACCAGATTGGAAATTATTTGTAAAAATTTCCTTTAAAGATTTTGCAACATTTTGAACAGTTGGTTGACCCCAATAATTTCCGCCTGATAAATTTGTTACTCGCCTTACCGCAACACCATCGGGCTTATAAACAGTATTTTGATTAGAAGGAACTGTAACAAATGAATAAGTAAAGCTTTGAGCATTTTGGATATTGTAACCATTTCTGCCTATTGTGATGTTTCTACCTCGAAACCCGCCAGCGGAATAAATCATATCCCAAAGCATTGGAACTTGTGCGTTATCATTCCAATTTGTTTTGCATTGAATAATACCTATTTCAAATTGATGAAAGTCTCTTGCGGATAAATAATTTGAAAGGTCAATGTTAAACTTGTTTCTAATGATAGAAGGAATCTGAACTCCATTATTGTCCAGCACGCTCAACTGAGCAACATCGGTATTGTATTCAGGTAAATTTGGAAAAATTATTATGGTAATATCTGATTCTGTATTACAAGCAAAATTACCATAATTTACTGTGATTGCATCTTGTATGGACTTCGGCACTAAACTCATTTTTTTTATTGCAACAATTCTACTTCCAACACAACAAAGATTAATATACCAACAAACTAGAGATTCCCAAGCAGTTCCTCCTGCTGATAATTCACCTTGTCCCCGTCCGCCACCTCCAGTAGATTTAAAAATATCAGATAAGTGGTCACCTAAATCTATAATTTGATTTTCACCGTAATTATTACCCAGTAATCTATTGATTTCAGGTTGCCAGGTTTTCCAGCAATTTTGAAATGTATTTGTTTTGAAAATATTCTCAATAGCCAATTTTCTAAATTGGTCGGGTATCGTATCGTACATTATTTCACGTAATTTTTAGTCAAATATCGTAAAATTTGTCGAAAGGTCTGTGCGAGGAGGAGATTTTCGCTCTTTTTGCTGCGAAGCGGGAGCTTTGGAGGATGTCTGCCAAATGTGCTAATAATTTGTGGTGGCTTTTTCTATTTTTTAGTCTGGTCGTTTGATGTCTTGACGGTCTTCTTTTAGGGTTGCTTGTAACCATGTGCTTCGCTATAGGCGTGATAATAAAGGGCGACACCTTTTTACAGGTTATCGCCCTTTGGAGAAATGTATACGCTTAGTGAATTGCTGTTGACTAACTACAGTCCCATCGGCATAATCCAACACCCCCCAAAGCTCATTAGCCAAACATTGAGCAGCAATGCTGATTTGTTGCGGACCTAAGGCCGCCGATATGGCGTTAGCTTGCTAAAAGGGTGCTGAATGGTGCACTGCTGCCCGGCCTAGCCCGGATAGGAGCAAGTAGCTTTTTGTGGCGCAGGTGGTGGCGGTATGTGGCGCATGTTGGCTACGCCACAAAAACTACTGCGTATAGCCGGTACTGCGGCAAAATGGGTGGTTTAAGGCCTGATGCTACCTATTTTTTTTCTGTTTGGGTGGGGTGTATTGGTGCTTGGCTAGGCGCGGTTACAACGTTTTTAGGTATTCGATGACGGCTTGGCGCTCGGCGGTGGTAAGCTTATCGCCAAAATAGTGGCCCGCATTGCTGTAGCCTGGCAGGGTAGTGTTGTAGGTGCTGCGGGTGTATTGCTTGGTGCTTACGGTGTACTGCCAGCCCACTTTATCGTAGTCGTAGGCGGGTTTTTCGAAATTGCGGGCCCAAAAGGTGGGGCGGCTGGAGCTATTGAGCAGGGTTTCTAAATTGGGCACACTGGCATTGTGCAGGTATGGGGCGGTGCACCACACGCCATCGAGCGGTGGAGCAATGTAGCCGTTGAAGGGTACGAGTGCTGCGGGCTGCGTACCCATGGCAAACCAACTTTTGTTGAACCATTGTAAAAACTGGGGTGTGCTAAAATTGCTTTGCACGAGTGTGCTATCGGTTTTGATGATGTGGGTGGGGATAAGCAGGTTGGGGTAGGTGCCGCCGGGGCCATAGCTACCATGGCATTTGCTGCAATTGGCGTTAAACACGGCTTTGCCTTGCGCGGCCAATGGCTGGTTGATGGGGTGCGGATACTTTGGCGGCTCAATGCTGTAAAGGTAGGCCAGCACATCGTTGAAATGGGTGAGTACTTCGGCGGCCTCGCTGGTATCGGTAACGGTGAGCAGGTTGGCCGCCATAAGGAAGCGGGCAAAATTGCCACGGCCAAAGCCGCTGTAAAACATGGCGTTCTTTTTTTTGAGGAGCCACCAGGCGGGCACATCGGTGGGTACTACCTGCTGTGGTATGCTGAGCTGCGGCGTTGGCTGCCACACAAAGCTGGCAGGGTTGCGGTGGGCAGCCAGCACGGCGGTAAGCCTATCGGCAATGTTGACGCCTTTGCTAGCTGTAACCAAGTAGGGCGCTGTGGCTTTACCGGCGCGCAGCAGGTTTGCAGAAGCGGCTTTTTCGGCGGGGCTGGCGGTGGCGTTCATAAAGGCGTTGGCCAGCATCATGCTGCCAATGGTGGGCATGCTGTAGTCGCTTAGGCTGTTTCCCATGCCCACCACCACACTATCGCCCCATTTTTGGGCGTGGCAATACAGGCAGTTGGGGGCTACCACTTTTACGCCATTGGGTGCATAAATGGTGGTGTAATCGTAGGGCAGGGAGGCATTATCGCCGGTGCGGCGCAGGAGGTTGGCTGTATCGGCCAGGCCAAAGCGCTTGATAAGGCTGGCGGGGAGGCCACTTTTGAGGTAATTGCCATTGACGAGATAATGGTAACCCGTATCGGGGCGGCCCGGCTGCTGCGGATTGGGGGGAATGGGCACTGGTTTGGCACTGTACTGCTCGGCTTGCTGCCGTTGTACACTGGTGGCACAGGCCACCAAGAGTACTACCATGGTAAGTACGGTGACTTTTTTGTATGATGCGGCTACCCTATGCATAATGCAAAGAACAGCAAAATAGTGCCACTGGTTGCGTGACTGCATAAAATAATGGAAGTAAGGATGCGCAGGTGCACTGTTAGCGAGGCTTTGGCTACAGCTGTAGCCAAAGCTAGGTTGTATTGGAAAAAAAGTTACACAGCAGCGTTGCTTATGTGGCAGCAGTAAATGTAGTTTTGGCGGATAATAGTATGGGTGCTGCTGCGGTGAGCAGCGGACATGCTGGGCCCATGTGCAACACATCCATCTGACTTGCAGGTAGGTGGGCTAAGAAGCCCACGAATATTGGGTTTCAGTTTTTAGGAATGCCAGTTTGTGTACTACAGATCTTGGTTTTTGAGTGGGCTTCGGCAGATGGGGTAGGCAAATTGGCCGCCTTACCCCAATTGGGTTTAGAACGTAAACCGCACGGTTGGCACCGGGAAAAATCCTTGCTGGTATTGGGTGACAATGCTGTTTGTGCGGCGGTTGTATTGCTGCAAAAACACATTTTGTCGGTTGGTAATGTTTTGCAAGTCCAGCGAGGTTTCTAAAGCGGTATGTTTAAAATTTCGGCGATAGAGGAGTTTTACATCGGCTCGAAAATAGGCCGGCTGCTGCTGGCTATACGCTTGGTTTTGTTTGTACACGGCTTCGCCGGCTGCGGCGCTGGCGGTGGCATCAATGGGCGATAAGTACCGTCCGCCTTGGGTGCTTAGTCGCAAATCAACGCCCAGTACGGCCTTTTTTTTGCCCACAATCCACTCCTTGCCTGCCAGCATATTGGCCACGTAACCCGTATTAAAAGCGGTGTTGCGTTCTACACCATCGCTACCCTTGTAGCGGCTGTTGAAAATGGAAACGGTAACCAGCGCGTAAAAGCCACGGTGAAAGCTGCGTTCAACCGTCATTTCGAGGCCATAATTGGCGCCACTGCCGTTGTTTGCCAGGCTATCGGTGTTGTCGGGTCCAAAATCGGCACCGGTATTAAGTGCAGAGTACGACGATGCACGCTGCTCCACCGGCACATTAAACAAGGATTGATAATAGGTTTCGGCTTTTAGCCGGGTTTGTGGGTTAAATGCCCAGTCGTAGCCCAATACCAGGTGGTGGCTGCGGGTAAAGTCTAAGTTTTTATTGGTAAGCGCGGCGCCGCGGTTGGTGGGTGTTTGCACAAAGTAGGTGTAAATGTTCTGCATCTGACTGTGTAAGCCATAACCTAGGCTAAGGCTTTGCGCTTCGTTTAGTTTATAGCGCAGGCCCACCCTTGGCTCTACCGCCCAACTGCTGTTTAGGGTAAGTTGCTGCACGTGCAGGCCGGTGTTTAGGGTAATGCGGTTGTTAAAGCGGTGGCGTAGCGTGCTGTACGCTTGCAGTAGCACGGTGTTATCGCTGGTGTTTATGTTGATTCTTTGGCTGGTACCACCGCCAAAAATTTCGCGGTTAAATAGGTTAAAACCCAGCAAGTCGGCCATGAGGCCGCTGGTAAGGCTGGTGCGGGTGTTAAATTTTGTTGTGGTGAGGTAACTTATGCCCAGCCGATTGGTTTTTTGCTGCGCCTCGCCCCGTTTAAACGCTTGCCGGGTAATTACGCTTATGCTATCGCCCTCAAAAGTTTCGTTGGTGGTGGCCAAGCCCACGGACAGCTTGGAATACACCTTATTGTTATGTTGGTGTGTAAGCGTAATGCCGCTCATGGTAGTAAAATAATCTACCAATGTGTTTTCGTTTTCGTTGCCGTAAAGGTTGCCGTCGGTTCCCAACGTGTCGGCATCGTTGCCCAAAAAGTCGATGTGGCTGGCGCCGCCAATGCTGTAGGCCGCTAGCGTGGTTTTTGCGCTTAGGGGCAGATTTATGCGTGCCGTCCAGTCTTGGTAGTAGGGTATGGCTGCTCCGGTGGCGCTAAAGCCCAACGCTTTAAACAGCGCCAGCGTGCTGTATCGGTAGCTGAGTAAATAAGAGGCTTTTGTTTTTTTGCTCAACGGTCCTTCGGCGCCAGCTTCAAGGCCATTGAAGCCCATTTGAGCTAAAAATTCGTGCTTGTCCGGGTTGCCATTGCGCAGCTTTAGGTCGAAGAGCTTAGCGAGCCAAAGTGGTTGGGGTTGGGAATGTTTAGCCCCTCCATTTGCCACAACAGGCCCGAGGGTGCATTGCCACGCACCACAATATCGTTGCGGCTGTCGTTGGCACCACTTACACCGGCAAAGTTGGCAGCCATGCGGCTGGGGTCGCCAAGTGCACCGGCGTAGCGTTTGGTGTCTTCAATGTTAAAGCTGCGGGCACTTACCACCGCCGAGGCGTTGTTTAGCCTATTGCGGTTGTTTTGGCCGCGTACCACCACATTGGCCAAGGCAGCTATTTTTTCGGTAAGGCCAATGGCAAGCGATACTTCCTTGCCGGCTGTAACAATAACGTTGGGCAGCGTTTGTTCCTCGTAGTTGAGTATGCTTATTTTTAATGCAACCCTGCCCGTGGGCACAGCTGTAAGTTTAAAACTGCCGTCGGCACCGGTAACCGTGCCTATGCTTTGCCCATTGACGATGTAAGTAACCGAGGCCCCAGCCAACGGTGCCTTTGAAACCTCGTCTATAACGATGCCTTTAATGGTTTGTGCGGGTTGACTGTGTACCAGCAAGCAGAAAAGGCAACCCGTTAGGGAAAGAAAAATTGACTTTGTCATGTGTTTTGGTTTTCCATTTTTTTTGTAATGCAAAAATGGCCACAGCCGTGCCCTGCTGCCAATAACCGCAGATAAGAAACATGACGGGAAAAGTTAACCCGGGTTAAGTTTTTTGTGCCAACCGCCGGCGGATGCGGCTAAGCGATTCGGGTTGGATACCCAAATAGGCGGCAATTTGTTGCTGGGTGAGTCGTTTCAGCATTATACTGTCCTTTTCAATAAGGCGCAGATAGCGCTCTTCCGGGGTATAAAGGCCGTTTTCAATTTCGTTGTTAGAAGTTTGGGCCAAAATAAACTCGGCAATCAGCCGCCCAAAGCGTTCAAACTTCGGATTGGTGTTGTAGCTTTCCTGCACATCGTTGTAGCTTAACATCAGCATTTCACAGTCTTCGATGGCCTCCAAGGACTGTATGGCGGGTCCGCGGGTAACAAAGCTGCGGTATTCGCTAATCCAGTTGTTTTCAAAAACGTACTCCGCATTGCGATCTAGTCCATTGGTGCGGTTAAACAACCGTACGGCGCCGCTATTAATGAAGTAAACATATTGGCAAATCTGGCCTTCGGGTACAATAATGGTTTTGCGTGCAAAGCTTTTTGGCTGTAGGCGCAGGCAAATGCGGTCGAGTTCGTCTGTGGTGAGGCCGGGAACAAAGTCGATAAAGCTTTGACGTATCATTTGAAACATGCATACAAAAATACTGCATTTGGTGTGCTGAGGCCTGCCTACATCCAATATTTATGGTAAATGGTTTGAATCACGGCTGGTGCCATACGCCGGTTGCTAGCAGCTTGGTCACTTACCCCAAGGCCCCCGTGTGAAAATGCGATACCCTCACGCAAAGAACACCATAGATGCGGTAAGTATTTGGTGAGAACGCAGCCAACTTAGACAAAAGCCAGTTATGGCAACACACTTAACGTTGCCTTAAGCCTAAGGTCTTTACTTGATGCGCCAATCATTACCCTGAAATCGCCGGGTTCGAGCACCCGTTGGTTGTTGCCGTTCCACATTTGTAGCATTTCCGGGTCAATATCAAAGCGGACGCTTTGTTTTTCGCCGCTGCGTAAAAAAATACGTTTGAATGCCTTTAGTTCCAACATGGGCCGCGCCACGCTGGCCAGTTCGTCTCGCAGATAAAGCTGTACCACTTCTTCTCCATCGTAGTTGCCTGTGTTTTGCACCGTTACCTCAACCGAAGTTTTTTCGCCGGCTTTTATGGCTGGCTTGGCCAATAGTAGGTTGCTGTAAGTAAATTGCGCATAGCTTAGGCCAAAGCCGAAGGGGAAAAGTGGTTCGCCACTCAGGTTGTGGTAATCGTCGCCGCGCCCGGTAGGCAGGTGCCAATAGCTAAGCGGCAGTTGTGCTTCGTGCATGGGGAAGGTTATGGGAAGCCGACCTGCGGGGTTTACTTTACCCGTCAGCACATCGGCCAC
>RDXD01000373.1 GCA_004292575.1 Bacteroidota bacterium | reverse complement strand
CAGCTGCAACGGATATTTTGGCAACATCATGGAGCGCATCATCAACAACCCCAAGTTTGCAAACATCGATAGCAGTCTTAATGCATGGGCACGCTACCAAAATGCATTTGGGCTGGGTGTGCGGCTGGGTGTAGATATTCCATCGGAAAAACCAGGCCTAATACCCACCGCCGGCTACTACAACAAGGCGTGGGGAGAGGGCCAGTGGAACTACTGCAACTTTAAAAGCGTAAGCATTGGCCAAGGCGAAGTACTAAGCACACCCTTGCAGGTGGCCAACGAAATGGCTTACCTGGCCAACAAAGGCTGGTATTACACACCCCACGTGGTAGATAGCATAGAGGGTGGCGATAAATGGGGCCTGCTTGACAGGTATAAGGAAAAACACCGCGCTGTTACCATTGACGATAGTGTGTTTGAAGCCGTACACGATGGCATGCAGGGCGTAATGGAAACCGGCACCGGGCGTGGCTCTAGGGTAGTGGGTATCAATATTTGCGGCAAAACCGGCACCGTGGAAAACTATGCACCCGGCGGGGTAATAAAGCGCCCCAACCACGCTTTTTTTGCCGCCTTTGCCCCCCGCGAAGATCCGCAGATTGCCATTATGTGTGTGGTGGAAAACAGCGGACGATACGGTGGCACATACGCCGCACCCATCGTGTCGCTTTTGATTGAAAAATATTTGCGCGACTCTATTACCGACAAAAAGAACCTTGCAAGGATAGATTGGCTTGAAAAACAGAATCTGATACCCTCATTTGTGTATGCCGATTTTAGGCGGCAGGACAGCCTTGACCACCGCTACGATACCGCCTATCTGCTAAAGAAAGGATACCTGAAGTACCTTAATGACACGCTGGGTATAGAAGATTTGGAAATGGAGGTTAACCTAAAAAAAGAAGACGCAAAACCAGCAGTGCCACCAAGGCCAGAGGGTGCCAATTCCGACCGCCCGGCACTCATCATCAATAACAACCCCACCTTGCTTAACGAGGATAAAAGAAAGCCGGTAGTATTGCCGCCCGATAGCACACAGTAGTACCCATTATGGCTAATAAAAACGACATCATTGGCAAGGGGGTAAGTTGGTCCCTCATTTGGCTTTACCTGCTCTTAGTGGCTATAGGCTTAATCAGTATTTTTAGCGTGGAGTTTAAACCCGGCAACGATGTGCTGGGCGCCATTACCGGCCTAAAAACCAACTATAGCAAGCAGTTGCTTTACTTTAGCTTTTGCCTGGTGGTGGGCATTTTTATACTCATTACCGACAGTAAGTTTTTTACGGCTACATCAAACCTGCTGTATGCCTTTGGCATTGTGCTGCTGCTGGCCACCTTTGTAGTGGGTAAAAATGTAAATGGCAGCCGCAGCTGGATACCGCTGGGTTTTATGAATTTGCAACCTGCCGAAACCTGTAAAATATTTGTGAGCTTGGCGCTGGCCAAATTCCTAAGCCGACCCGAAACCAATTTTAGCAGCTGGCAAAGCCAGGTTACCGCCATCGGTCTTGCGTTGCTACCCGGCGTTTTTTCCATTTTGCAAAACGAAACGGGCCTTGCCCTGGTGTATTTTGCTTTTTTTATTGTGTTGTACCGCGAGGGGTTGCCCGCGGCCTATCTTATTGTGGGTACTTCGGCAGCCGTGCTTATCGTGGCCACCATTCTTATGGAGCCCAATACCCTGGCTTACATCCTTACAGGCTTGGCCGTGGGTACTTTTTTCCTGCTGCGCCGAAAAATAAAACGCAACCGTGGTATCCTTATACTCATCATAGCTTGCTGGGCACTAAGCGTAGGCATACAGCGACTGGCTGTTCCTTTTCTATTTGAAAAAATAATGCAGCCCTACCAAGTAGAGCGTATAATGAGCATGTTTGGCAAAGACTACATACCCCGCGATACAGCTGTGGCGGCGAAATTGCAATTGCAAAAAAGCAAAATGGGTAAGTTGAATAAAGACGGTAAAAAAGAAGAAAACTACAACGTAAAACAGAGTAAAATAGCCATTGGCAGCGGCGGATTTTTAGGGAAAGGCTTTTTAAAAGGGGCCGTAACCCAAGGCGACTTTGTACCCGAGCAGCATACCGACTTTATTTTTACAGCCATTGGCGAAAGTTTTGGTTTTTGGGGTACCACCTTGGTGGTAATAATTTACTTTTTACTGCTGATGCTCATTATAAACATGGCCGAGCGACAGCGCAGTACCTTCAGTAGGGTGTATGCTTATTCGGTGGCCAGCATTATTCTTTTTCACGTGGTGGTAAACATTTGCATGACCATTGGCCTGGCTCCTGTAATTGGCATACCGCTGCCACTTATTAGCTATGGCGTCAGCAGCTTACTTACTTTTGCCGTGCTGCTGGCCATTTTAGCCAGGCTTGATGCCGATAGGCAAATGGTGCTTCGATAGCCAATATGGCCAAAACACAAGAGCAATATCCAATTTCTGTTTGTTTTAAACCCCTAGTATGCGCATTATACCACTGTCCGAGGGCTCCTTTACCATTGGCAAAGACAAAGTTTTTCAGCCATTTGACGCCGCAACCGACAACCTACAGGCACGCTCGGTAGGTAGCCTGCTGGTAGAAGTACAACCCTTCTGTGTGGTTACCAAAAAAGATGTGATTATTCTTGATTGTGGCTTGGGCTTTGCGCCACAGGGTACTCTGCAAATACACACCAACTTGCAGGCAGCCGGCATTGCACCCGAGGCAGTTACCAAAGTACTGATGACGCATTTGCACAAAGACCATGCCGGCGGCGTAAGCCACAGCAATCGCTTTGGGCATCATTTTCTCAGCTTTCCCAATGCCGCATATTTTGTGCAGCGGGCCGAGTACAATTTTGCCTTGGAAACCGGTTACCCCAGTTTTATTCCCGATGAGTTTGCGGTGTTTGATCAGCACCCCAATGTGTTTTGGCTTGATGATGCGGTTGGCAACATCGACCAATACATACAGTACGAGGTAACCGGAGGGCACAGCCCTTTTCATCAGGTTTTTTGGATAAAAGAGGATGGTGAAACGATTTTTTTTGGGGGCGATGATGCGCCACAACTGAACCAAATGCGCAGCCGCGTTGTGGCCAAATACGATTTTGACGGAAAAAAATGCATGGAACTGCGGCACAAATGGTGGCAGCAAGGCGCCGAAGCGGACTGGACGTTTTTGTTTTATCACGATGTGGCCCACCCCTTTGTAAAGCCAAAGGCAGCAATGGCCAGCCAGGTGCAGTAAGTTAAAAACGCAGCTCGTTTCGCAGCACTTTTTCTGTTATTCCAGCATATTCCCTTACTTTTGACCATCTGTCGGTAAATTTTCCTTTGCCAAAGCACAGAAAAGAGCGTTGACCTTGGGTTGTAAATCCGCTCTGCCAATTACACAATACCTTTATTTACAGCGTTTTACGTTTTTTTATTTTTTAGTTTAATGGAATACAATACCAACCGGGGTTTGCTGCTGATGCGCGAATATGGCCGTCACATTCAAAGCATGGTGAATTACTTGCTTACCGTTGAAGACAGGCAGGTACGCCTTAAAAATGCCGAGGCCATAGTAGATTTAATGGCATTTTTTAACCCCCACTTAAAATTGGCCGAAGACTACAAGCACATGCTGTGGGACCACCTGCATGTGATGAGCGATTTTAAGCTAGACGTGGATGCACCTTACCCAGTGCCCGACCGGGAAACTTACAAAAGCCGCCCCAAGCCGCTGGCTTATCCAAAGCGCAAGCCCAAATACAACCACCTTGGCAAAAATCTGGAATTGGTAATTGGCAAGGCCATGGCCGAAACCGACCCCGAAAAGAAAAGCGGATTTGCGCATGCCATTGCCCATTACATGAAGCTGGCCTACAGCACTTGGCACAAAGAACTTATTCACGACGATGCCATTAGGCAAGAGCTTAACAACATTACCAAAGGCGATTTAGAGTTTACCAATACGCCTTTTGTGCGCCACAGGGCCATACCCTACCACGATGAGGATGCTTACCCACCTGCAAAGCGGAAATTTAAGCCCAACAACCGCAACAGGAACGGTGGCAGCAATAACAACCGAAATGTGCAGCCAGGCAATGGTGGAGGAGGCAACCGAAATGCAGGCCCACCGGCACCCGGTAACCGCAACCCGCCCAAGTTTGGCAAGAAACGATATTAAAATTCGCACCAAATCACTCCATACCCTGTAAACGCAGGGTATTTTTGTGGTTTAGGCGGCCAAAAATGCAGTTTCAGTCTTGCGCTGCATCAATACCCTTACTACTATGTCGGTTTTACAAACACCAACCCCGTCGGCTGTACGCACCGTAAGCAATGTGCCGCAGCTTAACGCCATGCTGCCCATTTTGGCCGATGCCAGTACTTGGGCCTTCGATTTAGAATTTGACCGCGACCGCTACAGCTACGGTTTTAACCTGTGCCTTATGCAAATAGCCACGCCCGAAATGGTGTGGATAGTGGACCCTATTGCCATTGAAGATTTGCAGCCACTGTACCGGTTGTTTGAAACCGCCACGGCGCGAAAACTGTGCTACAGCAGCGGTGAAGATTTGCGCTTGCTCCATAGCCTGCAGTGTTTTCCCAGTCAGTTGGTAGATCTTGAAATTTATGCCAAGTTGCTAAACCATGAGCGAACTTCGCTTGCTGCCATGCTGCTAGGTTTGCTGGGTATTGAGCTGGATAAAAGCCTTCAAAAAGTAAACTGGGGCAAGCGGCCACTTAGCCAAGCCCATCTAAACTACGCTGCCGCCGATGTGGCCCATCTTTTTGCCTTGGATGAGGCCTTTCAATTGCAGGCGCAGCAGCAGCAATTGGCCCCGTTTGTGGCAGAGGAAATGCTGCACTTAAATGGCTTTAGGCACGATATGAGCCCCAAAACCTGGTTTTTGAAAACCAGCGACGAACGCTTTTTGAGCCCTTACCAGCAGCAGGTGCTTAACCAGGGCCTGGTGTGGCGAGATGCCATGGCCCGAAAGTTGAATAAGCCCGCCTTTCAAATAATGCCCGAGGAGGCCATGCGCAACCTTATTCTGGACGATTTGGAACCAGATGAGTTTTTGAACCAGCCGGGTTTGCACCCAAAGGTGCGCCTGCCCAGCACCCTCAACGGGCTTTACGAAGCCTTAGACAGGTGGCATGCCGACGCAACCAACCAAGGTTGGTCGAAGAAAAAAACTGCTTTTGAACTGGGCGCTACACCGCAAATGCGCGATCAGCGGGCACAGCAAAAAACCACTATATGGCAGCCCATACAGCAGCACCTGGCCAAGCAATATGGCGAGCACACCATGCGCTTTTTACTTAGCTCAACCCAGATAGATGCGTTGCTGAATGGAAAAGTCGTTGTCGGAGGCCTGCAACCCGCTTATCGCAAAACATTGATTTTGGACGCTGCCCGGGCCACAGGTGCCGATCTCTCGGCCTGGATGTAGCCCTCAGATAAGCGGTGAAAAGGCAACGCTTATGCCTGGTTTGCTAACAACTTGCCAAATTACCCGGTGCTGTTGTGCAAAAACAAAATCGTAGCTACTTTTACAAGGGTCCGGCGGTTCTTCATCATGTTAATCCTCCGTTATGAAAGTATATCTACCATGTGTTTTGGTACTGCTTTGTGTTGGTAACACACCCAGCAGCGCACAATTGCTTAACGATGTTACCGAGTATAAGGTACCCCAAAAAAACGTACAATTTACGCCGCGGTTAAGGTGGGTAGCCGAAAGCAAGCTTTTACCGCCCGAGATTGACTACCGTTCGTTTTTGGATTACCCGTTTGTAAACATGGTTAATCGGTATGGTGTGCAATACCATTTGGGAAATAGAAAAGCAGGTGTTTACTTTAAAACGGCTCTGGCCAGCTACAACACTTATACCTCAAGGGTAGGCAGCCTGCCGCGAAACACCTTTAACGCTACTTGGGCCAAAGAAAGCCATGCCCTGTTTTACCTAAAAACACCCGCCAAAAAAACAGTACAGTGGGGCATGGTAGTGCAAAATGTTTTGCAACCCTTTGCTAATGTGCTTACCAACGAGCCAGTAGCGGGCTTAAAAACTTTTTCTGCCCTAATAGGCTTTGGTGCAAACCGATAAATTAGCAACCCGTATGGTTAGTGTTTTCAGCAAACTACGGCACAGCGTAATATTGGTTCGAAGAAGCTGACGTTAGCGCGGTGCAAAAACGTTTTACCACCAGTTAATCTGCGGCTTTGTAAAATCCCGTTTGGTGCGGCTTTTATTCTTTGGTGAACATGATTTTTTGGCCGCCTTGGAATAACACCAAAGTGTTTTCGGTTGGGCTAAATTCGAGTTTGGCCCCAAGCTGATCGGCCTTAAACTTGTCCTTTTCAGTGGCTTCAACCGCAAATGCTGGTTGTCCCGTTCCTTGTACCATTAAGATGTTCTCTTTTTTGGTGACGGTAAGTTTCAATGCAATTTGTTTAGAAGCGTAAACACCTAGGTATTTGTCCAGATCCTCCGAAGTCAAGCTAAGCGATTTGAATACTGGAATATCGTATGGTTTGTTGTAAACAGCACTTAAAACAGCAATCGAAATATCATTGTTGTTAAAGTTGGTGCCATTTGAAACCAATGCATAAGAAATTTTGTCGCTTGGGAAATGAGAATAAACCGAAGTAAATCCGTCGATTCCACCGGTGTGTCCAAAACCGATGCTTTTGTAAAAAGGAATCTGAAACAAACCAAGCCCGTAACCGTCTTGCATGGTTTTCATGGTTTCAACACTGGCCGAACTCAACAGCTTGCCGCCAAACAAGGCGTCTGCAAATTTTGTCAAGTCTGTTGGTGTTGAAACTATTGCACCGGCGCCCAGCGGAATGGTAAAATGGGTTTCAGATTCAAGCTTCCAAGCTTCCTGAAAGCTGTACGATTTACACTCGTTGTTGTTTGAATGTGTTGTTCCGAAAACATAGGTGTTTTTCAACCCCGCAGGATTAATAATGTATGCTCGTAGCAAATCAGCATACGATTTTACAAATATTTTTTCAAGGATGTAGGTTAAAAGTACAAAGTTTGAATTGCTGTAATCTGCTTTGCTGTCCGGTTTAAAGTCGCTGCCACCTTTTTCGATAATCTTAACCATCTGTTGTTCTGTCTTAGGTTGGGTGTTCCAAGACAGATAATCATTATCGTCGGTAAAATTGTGTATCCCGCTTCTATGGCTCAGCAAATGTTTAATGGTGATTACATTGGCATTTTTTATGCTGGGGAACCACTTGGCAATGGTTTGGTTGAGGGTTAGCTTTTTTTCTGCTACGGCTTTTAATACCAAAACCGAGGTAAACGTTTTGGTAATCGAACCAATTCGATATTTAGAGTTTTCCGAAGCTTTAACCTTGTTTTCAACGTCGGCAAATCCAACTGATTTGGTGTAAATAACCGTACCATTTTTTGAAACGGCTACGCTGCCCATAAACTTATTGTTCTTCTCCAGGGCGTTGAAGTAGTTGTCTAATTTGGTTTTGTCAAATGTTTGAGCAAAGCCAAATTGGATGAAAGCTCCGACGAGCAGTGTTATTAAGATGTGTATTCGCATAGTTATTACACCCCAGCATTTTCTGAAGCTGGGCAAAATTACCTTCAACAATCTATTTGTGTCAATACGGATGCCGATGGTTTACACCAAATCAATATCGAATTGCACCAAATTTACAAATTCTTGTATGCGGTTGTCAATATCGGCGCGGGTAATTTCTTGCAGGCGCTCGGGGCCAAATTTTTCTACGCAAAAGCTGGCCATGGCACTACCCACAATAATGGCAGTTTTCATGTTGTTAAAGCTAATGTCTTTGGTTTTGGCCAGGTGTCCCATAAATCCTCCGGCAAACGTATCGCCGGCACCGGTGGGGTCAAACACATCCTCAAGTGGTAAAGCGGGTGCATAAAACACGTGGTTTTCGTGAAATAGCAGGGCGCCGTGCTCACCTTTTTTTATAATCAAATATTTTGGGCCCATGGTTAAAATGGTTTTGGCCGCTTTCACAATGCTATACTCACCGGTAAGTTGGCGAGCCTCGCTATCGTTTACCATCAACACATCCACCTTCTTAAGCACGGCTTTCAAATCGTCCATGGCAATGTCCATCCAAAAATTCATGGTGTCCAGCACTATCAGCTTGGGACGCACCCGCATTTCATCTATTACCTGCATTTGCAACTTGGGCATTAGGTTGCCCAGCATCAAAAAGTCGGCACCCTGGTAGGCTTCCGGCACATGGGGGTCAAAGTCGGCCAACACATTTAGGTCGGTTACCAGCGTATCGCGGCTGTTCATATCCATGTGGTAGCGGCCACTCCAAAAAAACGAGGGCTTGTCTTTTACGCGTACCACGCCTTCGGTCATTACCCCCCGGGCCTTCAAATCGGCCATAATGGCTTCATCAAAGTCGTTGCCCACAATGCTAATTTGTTGCACTGGGGTTACAAAGTTTGATGCTGCGTAAGCCACATAGGTAGCGCTGCCGCCTACAATTTTATCGGTTTTGCCAAAAGGCGTTTCTATGGCGTCGTACGCCATGGTGCCCACCACAATTAGTGCCATTGAGTTTATTAATGTTTAGGTATGAGCCGCAAACCTAATACTTACAAAGGCTTTAAAAAAAAATGCTTGGCCAGCAAGGCGCATTTAGCGGCCGCGGTTAAACTAACGATTGTTAGTTTTGCAAAGTACAATCAACCAATAAACACGTCATGGCTGGGGTAGCAAGCAATAAGAAAACCGATCGGAAACAGCAGATTTTACACGAGGCGGCCCACGGTTTTATGCAGCATGGTTACACCGGCACCAGCATGCGGAGTTTGGCAGCGGCACTGGGTATGGAAGCACCTAGCTTGTACAACCATATAAAAGGCAAGCAAGAGCTGCTACGGCAAATTTGCTTTGGCGTGGCCCACCGCTTTATGGCACAACTTACCATTGTTGAACAAAGCGAGGCATCCATACCGCAAAAAATTGAACTTATTCTGCGTTTTCACGTCCAGCAAATGCAGCAGCATTTTGCGGCGGTTTATGTAAGCAACCGCGATTGGAAGCATTTACAGGCACCCCATTTGGCAGATTTTTTGCAAATACGGCGCCAGTATGAGGGCCGCTTGGCCAGTATGGTAGAAGCAGGCGTGCACAGCGGATTGCTACAGCCCATTGATTCACGAGTGGCCGTTTTGGGCATGCTTTCCGCCATCCGCGCAGTGGAGGTGTGGAAAAAACATCCCGCCCAATTGTCGCCACAGCGTTTTGAAGATAACCTGGTGCAGCTGCTGGTATGCGGCTTGGTGGCACCCACAAAATAATAGCCATGAGTACTGCTTTTTACCCCTTGGAAATTGCCCAACTGCGCTACGAAACAGCCGATACCATTGTGGTTACACTACAGGTGCCGGAAACACTTGCCAGCACCTTTGCTTTTGCGGCAGGCCAACACCTTACCATAAAGGCTATGGTGGACGGGCAGGAACTGCGCCGCAATTACAGCCTGTGCAGCAGCCCGCTGGAGCGGAAGTGGTCGGTGGCTATAAAAAAGGTGCCGGGCGGACTTTTTAGCAGCTTTGCGCACCAGCACTGGCGCGTAGGTCAAGTGCTAGAGGTAATGCCGCCGCAGGGCAAATTTGTGCTGCCACCCGCACCTGCCCACGCACCCCACTATGTAGGCATTGCGGCGGGTAGCGGCATCACGCCGCTCATCTCCATCATAAAAACTACCCTGGCAAGCAACCCTGCCAGCCATTTTACACTGGTGTACGCCAACAAAAACCGCGGTAGCATTATCTTTTTAGAGGCGCTGGAAGCATTAAAAAACACATACATGCAACGCTTTAGGCTACTTCATGTACTAAGCCGCCAGTCTTCCAGCAGCGCTTTGTTTAATGGGCGAATTGATGCCGAAAAGTGTGCAGCGTTGTTTGATGGTTTGGTTAAAGAGCAGTCTGTACAAGACTGGTTGGTGTGCGGCCCACAAGGGCTTACCCAAACTGTAACGGCGTATTTAAGTCAAGCCGGCGTTGACCGCAAACGCATACATACCGAGCTTTTTGGCGTAGCCAAGGCGGCGGTGTTACCCAACAACATGCCCACAGCCGAGGGTAGCATCCCATCGAAGGTTACCATTACCCAAGACGGCCTTACCACAGCATACAGCATGGTTAAAAGTGGCCAAACCATTTTAGAGCAGGCATTGGCCCAGGGTGCCAACCTGCCCTTTGCGTGCAAGGGCGGCGTGTGCTGCACCTGCAAGGCAAAGCTGCTGCATGGGCAGGTACACATGCAGGTGCATTATGGCTTAGAGCAAGATGAGCTTGATGCCGGCTTTGTGCTTACCTGCCAAAGTCAACCCTTGTCGCAGGAAGTAGTTCTTAGCTTTGATGCGGGTTAAATATAGGTGCTGAGATGGGACGCCAGCTTGCGCACAAACTGGTTTAGGCCGGGCTTTATGAGTAGTTATTGCAAATTTAAGTTTTTTGGTGTAGCCGGGGTAAAACCATCCAGCGCAAAGTAGTTGCTGTAAGTGGGGTAGCGGCCGCTACAGAAGCGGATTGATTAGAGGCACGCTTTTCACCCGTCTTCTGGTTTTGGCTCAACGCTGCCACAAGTTGGCGTTATCCATCATAGCCGACAGCGCAAGATGTGGTTGCTATAAAAAACAAAAGAAAAGTTGCGAAAAATTCCTGACTCAGCGGATAAAATCAAATGTAAGTGCGCTTGTCCACGCTTATACATGCCAGCATCTATTACCAGCAAGTTACGCGCTTGTTTCCCTGAAATAAGCAAGGGTTATTGCGATATGAGTAATAATTGAGGAAGCCTGTCTGTTAATTTCCGTTAACAATCCCTATATTCGCCACATATTGCTAAAACTAATATAACATTTATGAGGAAACTTATCGGCTTTCTTGTGCTGTTTGGTATGATTACCATGCAAGCCTTAGCCCAAAACAGGACCGTGACAGGTAAGGTTACTGATGAAAAGGGTGCTGCACTGCCCAACGCCTCTGTAAGCGTAAAGGGCACGCAGATAGGTACCGCCTCTGGTGCCGATGGTTCTTTTAGCTTATCGGTACCCACGGGTGCTAAAACGCTGATTTTCACCGTTGTGGGTTTCGAAAATCTTGAAATGGATATTTCGAACAGCAGCATGCGGGTGAGAATGAAATCGAGCGACAGCAAGCTGGATGAAGTGGTGGTGACGGGCTACCAAACGGTGAAAAAAAGGGATATTGCTGCTGCAATTTCAAGAATTGGTGGCGACCAAATAGACAACTTGCCCGTGGCCAACTTTGCCCAGGCAGCCCAGGGTAGGGTAGCAGGCGTGGCCATTAGCGCCGCCAACGGTGTGCCTGGTGGTTCGTTAAGTGTGGTTATCAGAGGCGTAGGTTCAATAAGCGCGGGCACAACACCCTTGTATGTGGTAGATGGTATTCAGTTGAACACTGGTACCGGCTCTATCAATACACAAAATAACCCGTTGAACTTTCTTAACCCGAACGACATCGAGTCTATTGAAATTCTAAAAGACGCTGCCGCGGCCTCAATTTATGGCGCAAAAGCAGGAAACGGTGTGGTGCTGGTAACAACCAAAAAGGGAAAATCGGGTAAGCCCAAGTTTACTTTTAACGCATACGTTGGGCAAACATCGCCGCTCAGAGTTTTAGGCGTGCTTAACAGTCAAGATTGGGTAAGGGTACGATCGGAAGCCGTTGCCAACGCAACCCCCCGAAATTCGGCCGATCAAACCAGAGCAACTGTTTTGGGAAATTTGGGTTTGCCTAGCGGAACAGGCCAGGGCAAATTAGACAGTCTGCCTACCTACGACTGGCAAAAGGAAACTTTCGGAACTGGTCAGGTGCAAAACTATGACTTGGCCATGTCCGGCGGCGGTACCAATCTGTCTTACTACGTGTCTGCCTCGTACTCTGTTCAAGACGCGTTTATTAAACCCACAAACTTTGTAAGAAGTGCAATCCTTTCTAAGTTAAGCTATAAAATAAACGACAAAATCACCTTTGACCAGAATATTAGCCTGAGTGCTGTAAACCAAAATGCGCCCTACAGCTTAGGCAATACTGGCTTTGGCAACCCCGCCTACTCCGCAGGCATGATTTTGCCCATTAACCCTTTCTACACAGAAAATGGCGACTTCTACGGTTTGCCATCCAGCACTACGCCCATGATTGGTACGTTTAACCACAACGTGCTGGCCGTTGGGGAATATGTGAAGTACAATACCAGAACAAGACAAGTAGTTGCTAGCGGCACATTAACTTACAAGGTGAACAGCAACCTTACCCTGCGCTCATTGTTGGGTATTGATTACAGACTTACACAAGATCACAGGTACCAAGACCCACGTGTAAATGACGGCTTTGCAGTAAATGGTAGGTTGTCAACCCAAAGCGATTGGAATACCAACTTTATCAATACCAATACCATTGCTTACAAGAAAAAGTTTGGTACTGCGCACGACGTAGATTTATTAGGAGGATTGGAGTATAGGCGCGACATAAATGAATGGTTTCAGGCCGATGGCCAGACCTTTCCAACCGCTGAACTGCAGTATCTTAATGCAGCCGCGGTACCTGTGAGTGTTGGCGGTGCTTGGTCGGGTAGCTCAAACTTTTCGCAGTTTGCAAAGGCTGGCTACAAATACAATAACAAGTACATTTTCAACTACACCGTTAGACGGGATGGTTCTAGCCGCTTTGGTCCTAACAACCGATACGCCACTTTCCACTCGGTGCAGTTGGCTTGGAACATCAAAGATGAATCGTTCTTGAAAAATGTCAGGGCCATTACCGATCTTAAGATAAGGTATTCTTACGGCCAATCGGGCAACGACCAAATTGGCAACACCCTGTTCCCTGCCCTGTATGGTCCGGCTCGGGTATATGGCAATCAATCGGCCTTAAACCCTACACAATTGCCCAATCCAGATTTAACTTGGGAAACCAGGGTTGAAAATAATTTGGGGTTAGACCTCTCCTTGTTTAACAACAGGTTGTCGCTAACATTTGACGCTTACAGCCGGCAGAACAAAGATTTGCTGCTGAGCAGGCCATTGTACTCCACTACTGGCTTCTCTTCCATTACCCAAAATTTTGGAACGGTTGAAAATAGGGGTTTGGAATTTTTGTTAGAAGGTACCCCAATAGATGGCAAGTTCAAATGGAAAACCAGCTTCAACATTTCTTTCCAACAAAACAGAGTACTTAAGCTGTATGATGACTTACAGTTTTTGCCCAACGATCCCTCAATTAGAGTTGGCGTACCGCTGGGTTCACTCTTTTTGGCCGAGTGGGCGGGCGTAAATCCTGCTACTGGCATGGGCATGTGGTACGACATTAACGGAAATCTTACCTATAACCCCGTAGCAGGCGACAGAAAAATCATTGGCAGCATTTTTCCAAAGGCTTTTGGTGGATGGACAAACGCCTTTTCTTTCAAGGGCTTTACTTTAGAAGGCTTCTTCCAGTATGAGTATGGCAGAACAAGGCCCGATGGGCAATATCAGCAAATGATGCGTATGGGCGGTGCCACCGTAAACCAGCTTCAGTCTGGCTTTGATGAGCGGTGGCAAAAGCCCGGCGACGTAGCTAGTGCACCCCGTCCATTTAATGGGTTGGCAGATTTTAACAGCGCGGGTTGGGGTAGTGGTTCCCGGTATTTATTCAAAACAGATTATATCAGGCTAAAGCAAATAACACTTAGTTACGATGCCCCTGCTTCCTCTTTACGCAAACTGAAATTAGAAGCTGTTAGGTTCTACGTACAGGGCATCAACCTGTGGACATACACCGAGTGGCAGGGTTATGACCCAGAATTTACAGGCGATAATTTCGGTATTATTCCGCAGTCTAGAAACATAACAGGCGGTGTTCAAGTGAGATTTTAAACCCAAACAATTATTTATTTGTATGAAAAAAAGTATCGGAATAGTAAGCTTGATGGCCATGCTGCTTACAACATTTCAATCTTGTAAAAAGCAGCTGGATATTCCTTCAAGAAATTCGCTGGACGCCTCGCTGGTTCTTGTAAACAAAGCTGGCATTAACGCTGCACTTAACTCAGTGTATTCAGTTTTGAAAAGCGAGCGACTTTACGGCCGGGATTTGTTTTCTGTACCCGAGGCTATGGCGGATGTTGCCTTCGCCAACGGCAGATCGAGCAGGCTATTGGGCGAAAACAGAAACAATGCCCTGTCTAACATGGCCAACTGGGGAACCTCTTACGGAGCGTTAAACGAAATTAACCTCATCCTCGAAGCTTTGCCGGGTATTGCGGATGCATCGGCCGCCGAAAAAGCGATTTTTGAAGGCGAATTGAAGTTTCTAAGAGCTTTGTACCATTTCGATTTGGTAAAAAGTTACGCCTATATCCCCACGTTCACAGTTCCGTCGCAGGACAGGGGCGGTATTGTGTTGAGCTTGAGGGGTTTTAACAATCCCGATTCTGCAAAGGCGTATCTGCCAAGGCGTGCAAGCGTTGCAGAGTGCTACAATCAAATCATAAGTGATTTGTATGCCAGCTCTTCTCTACTTTCCAACACGCACAAGGGGCTTAATTATGCCAATAGAAGAGCAGCCATGACCTTGGCTTCAAGAGTGGCGTTGTACGAGGGTAACTGGGCAAGGTCTGATTCGTTTGCCACCGCGGCCATTGCGGCCACCGGTATAGGTACCATGACAACAACAGCCAACTATAATACCGCCTGGCGTTCGAAAGACCATCCCGAGGCTATTTTTCAAGTATGGTATGCTTCGTTGGCCGAAAACCTTGGTGTTAATACCTCTCTTGCAGCTACACACACCACGCTGGCTTCTTTGGGTGGCTTTGCTGGTGTAAGGCAGGGACAGGGCGATTTGGTACCTAATGCTACCCTGATGGGCTGGCTGGGTATTACAGGTTTTCCCGGTACACTGGTTACTTCCAATAATCCGCCGCCCACACTCACCTATACTGCCGATGTAAGAAACACCTTGTTTGAGTGGGGTGCTAACGCCTCGGGCCGTTATGTGGAGTGCACCAAATGGATGGGTAAAGCCGGTGGACCAAACTGGGATAATACGGTGGTGTTTAGAGTGCCCGAATTGTACTTGAACAGAGCTGAGGCTAGATACCGTAGCGGCAACGAATCAGGGGCATGGGCCGACCTGAATTTTATTAGGACCAATAGAATCGTGGGATTCACCGTTCCAGTGACGCCGCTTACCGGGCAGGCCCTGCTAGACGAAATTCTTAGGCAGCGCGCCATTGAATTTGCCTTTGAAGGTTACCGGTTCTTCGATTTGAAAAGGTATGGTTTAACCATCACAAAATCGAATCCGGCTGTTAGTCTTCCTGCTACCGATTTCAGGTTGTTGCCCAGAATACCGGTTTCTGAGGTTGATGGTAATCCTAACATGGTACAAAATTTTGGTTATTAATTAAATTTCAAATTATGAAGCGTAAAAAAATATTTTCACTGCCACTGTTATTGGTTGCAATAGGGTTCTCAGGTTGTATTAAGCAATTAGAAAAGAAATACGCCGGACCGCCGCTAGCCGAGTTTGATGCGGCCGTATTAAACAGCAACAACGCCGATGCTGGCTACCCCGTATTAACAAGATTTCCGCGGCCCGCAATTCCCATTAATGCTACCAATAGTACCACATCATGCGCCCTGCCCCAAGCCGACTCCACCATACGTAGAATTGGCGGAACCGTTTCTATAAGGGTTAACTTAATTGGCGCGCAGTCTAGCGAGACAAGGGTTGTTGGTTATACGGTTTTAAGTGCCGCACCATTCGCCTCTTTTAGTTTTCCTGCCACGGTGGCAGCCATCACCACAACTGCGGCCACCTGTGGCACATCAGTTGTTTTTCCGGCACAAACCCCTGCAGCCCCCGCAGCCGTTTTAAGTGTTGTTAATGCAGTGCCCGGCGTGCATTACACGGCCTTAAGCGGAAAGCTAAATATACCTGCCAATTCCTCCTTTGGCGATCTGCAAATTCCATTAATTAGCGGTACAGCCACAGCAGGCCGTGCAGTGTTCATCGGTATTCAATTAGACTCAACAGGAACGGTTCTCCCGTCCCTCAACTATAGAAGAATTGGCATATTGGTTGACCAGCGCTAATGTTGCTAGTGGGCCTTACAGCCGTCTATATTGATGCGTACGTACTGCGTTTTGCAAAAAATCAGCACGTAGTCAAGCGGTTGGTTGCAGATGGATTTCGGTAAACCCGCTGCTGGTCAACATGGGGTCTGTCAGGCCTTGCCTACCGCCGCAATTTGTGTGGTAAGTGAAGCTAAGCGCCATCAAAGCATACGGTCCCATCACAACTTGCTTATTTCTCTAAAGCCGTCTCAGGTATCTGAGGCGGCTTTTTTGCATTGCTGAGCAGTACCTTTTTGGTCCCATGGCGCCATGCCTGTGTCTGGCAAAACCTTCTCGCCCTAATGGCCTCATTCCGCCACACCATCGCCTTGCTTCCAATTGTTAAAAATTCCCAAATACTGCGAAAGGTTTCGTACATAAGAATTTGCCACCTATTTTTGAACTACGAAAACATTAGTAGTTGCAGTTCATTTCAAAAAAACACCTCAAAAAAAAATCACGAAAAACTTATGAAACGCATTAACGCCACCCTTTCGCTGCTGGCACTCGCCTTCGCCACCACCGCCTTACACGCTCAAAGCAACGAGCAATCCAAAAAAGAAATCGTCATTGAAGAAAAGGCCGACAGCAAAACCGAAAAAATGGTTATTGTAATTGATGGTGACGCCATTACCATCAACGGCAAACCAGCCAAAGATTACAAAGGCACCAAACGCATCGTTATCGACGATGGCGACATCAGCATCAATGGCAAGCGTGTACAAATTCCGCGCCGTGGCAGCATTACTTACAGCAACCAAAACGGTGAGAAGCGCGCCCTCTTAGGCGTTACTACCGAAAAGTCTGACCAAGGCGCCACCATTTCCAGTGTTTCGCCCGGCAGTGCAGCGCAAAAGGCGGGCCTTCAAGAAGGCGATGTGTTAACTGCGGTAGCCGGCAAGGCCGTAACCTCACCCGACGAGCTATCATCCAACATAAAAAGCCATAAGCCAAATGAAACTGTGGCTGTGGAGTATTTGCGCAACGGCAAAAAATCCACCGTAAAGGCCACATTGGGCGAAACCACAAATGCTACAAGCTATAACTGGGAATACAACAGCAACGAATATGACATGGCTATTGGCGAAGCCAACAAAGCCCGTCGCCAGCTTACCCTGCCACGCCTGCCCGAGTGGGATGCAGATGCCTTTACGTTTCGCAGCAGCCTCATGCGCCCCAAGTATGGCTTTAGCCTGCAAGACAATGCCGATGGCGATGGTGTAAAGATAACCGAGGTAGAAACCGGCAGCAATGCCGAAAAAGCAGGTCTAAAAGTGGGTGATATGGTTACCGATATCGACGGGAAAGCCGTAAAAACGCTGGATGAGCTGCGCACTGCCATTACAGCCGACAAAACGGCGACTATCCACACGCTAAAAGTGCTACGCAACGGCAGCCTGGAAACACTTACCCTGCGCGTGCCCAAGGTTATAAAAAAGGCCGATTTGTAGGCCACATACAATACGTGCTTTAAAGCGGCTGCGCCTTCCAATAAAAGGCCAGCCGCTTTGTTTTGCGCCGGCTCTGCTGGTGGCCATAGGCATACCATCAGTTTTTTTTGCGCCAGCATCCACCATGCCAAAATTTTCAAGTTCCTTTGCGGCCATGCAATACCAAACCGTTATTGGCCTCGAAGTACACATTCAACTCAACACGGCCTCCAAGCTGTTTTGTGCCGATGCCGCCAGTTTTGGTAGCGCACCCAACACGCATGTGTCGCCGGTTACGCTGGCCCACCCCGGCAGTTTGCCCGTGCTTAACCAAACGGCCATTGACTATGCCGTTAGGCTGGGGCTGGCCTTGGGCTGCCACATCAGCAGCCATAGTTTTTTCGATCGCAAGCACTATTTCTACCCCGATCTGCCAAAAGCCTATCAAACCAGCCAGCAAACCCATCCCATTTTAAGCGGCGGCAGCCTCTTGCTAAAGTCGGGGGCAGTGCCCATCCACCACATTCATTTAGAGGAAGATGCTGGCAAAAGCATACACGACGCCGATGCCCACCACACCTGTATCGATCTCAACCGTGCCGGTGTTCCCCTGCTCGAGCTGGTAACCGACCCCGCCCTCCACAGCAGCCAACAAGCCTTCGATTTTATAACCGAATTGCGCCGTTTGGTGCGTTGGCTAAGTATTTGCGATGGCAACATGGAAGAAGGCAGCCTCCGCTGCGATGCCAACATCAGCATTAAACCACAGGGCCAAACCACCCTTGGCACCAAGGTAGAAGTAAAAAATCTGAACAGCATACGCAATGTAAAGCGTGCCATTGATGCCGAGGTAGCCCGCCAAACCCAGCTGTTGGAATCTGGCCAGGCCGTGGTGCAGCAAACCCGCGGTTACGATGCCGACCGCAACACCACCTTGCCCCAGCGCGACAAGGAGGAAGCCAACGACTACCGCTATTTCCCCTGCCCCGATCTGCCGCCCATTCAGCTATCCGAGGCTTACATTCAAAACATTGCCAGCACCATGCCCGCCCTGCCACAGGCATTAGAAGCGCACTATACACAGGCCCTTGGCTTGCCGCAGGCCGATGCCGAAGTGCTGGCCGAAGACAAAACCTTTAGCGATTATTTTAACGCCCTTACTGCCCATACCCCGCATGCCAAGCCCGCCGCCAACTGGATGCTGGGCCCCCTAAAAAGCTGGTGCAACGATGCGCAGCAAACCCTTTCGCAGTTTCCCATAGCACCCGCCCACATGGCCCAGTTGGTAAATCTGGTGCAAGATGGCAGCGTTAGCTTCAGCGCCGCCGCCACCCGCCTTTTGCCCGCGTTTATACTGGCCCCCACCACAGCACCTGCGCAATTGGCCAACCAATTGGGGTTGGTGCAAACCAGCAATACAGAACAGCTGCAAACCTGGGTAAGCGAGGCCATTGCTGCCATGCCCGATAAGGTGAAAGAATACCAGAAAGGCAAAAAAGGCCTCATTGGCCTGTTTGTGGGCGAAGTAAAAAAACGCAGCGGCGGCAAGGCCGATCCCCAAGCCGTTATGCAAATGCTACAAGCGCAATTGGCCAACGCTACCGTGTAGCAAATTTTAAAATCAATACAAATTTGGGGCTATGGGCCGTAGTACCCTTATTGAGCCGCAGTACCGGCTATCCGCTGCAAGTCCGTCTCTACTCCGTAGAAACGGCCTTTCCGCTACTATCCGGCAGCCCTTGGGCATTGGAATGTCTATTGGGCAAGGCGCAGCCGTGTTCAGTAAACATCAAAAATGCTCCGGGGAGTTTTACTTAAACAGCTCAGATGGGGTTATGAAATTGGTGGCAAGAGATAGGTCGGGATTTGTGTTTGATATGTGGTACAAGGATGAAAAGTATGCGTATGTCGACTCAAGGTCAATAATCAGTTTCAATAGAACCAACACGTTTCTCGGCGAAACACACAGCATACAATATCAGCACAATGGTTATGGAATTATGGTGTACAGCGACGGGGATTTTGTGGGGCGCATTAAAAAACACGCCAAGTGGTTATTCACCAGGGTTCAATACAGCATTCACTTTATCGATTACAGCGCCGTCAGTTTTTTGATGGCGTTGTGCACCATTGAGTTAATGCAGTACCATGTGTATAAAACCCATGAGTCGGGTGGCTAATATGCCAAGTAGCGAAAAAAGCAGAATTGTTTGGTCGTGTATGGGCTGCATGATGGCGTTGGCTTGGCTGTGATGCAGCAACCATGCAATGGACATGCTGACGGATAAGTGCGGGCAACCCGGTGCTGCTATGGGAACACACGGCAACCATACCATCAGCATGCAGCGGGGTGGGTGCAATTTGGTCTGTTAACGTACTACGGGTAGTTCTTGCCAGCGGGTAGTATGGCGTGGCGAACGGTGCTCTTGTCGCATTTTCCAATTGCGGGTGGTGCCGCTGGCGGCAAACTTTACGGCGTCGTCGCGCATGCTAAAGTTGGTGTTGTCAATGGTTTGCATCAGCTGGTTAAGCTGCGGATTTGCTGCGGCGGCAAAGGCGTTTTGCTGCACGGCCTGTGCAGGTGTTATTTGGCTTAGGGTTACGCCAGCCTTGGCATACGTTTGGCCAGGCGTGTACAACTGCTCGGCCAGCTGTAGGGCTGCGGCTATAAAATGGGGTGTAATGGCGCTGGCCACGGGCATGGTGTACGAGCAGCTTATATTGCGCCCATGGCTAAAGCGGCCACCCGTGGGGGCTTCTTTTTGCACCACAAACACGCTAATGCACGCGGCCACGCTGTGCTGGCGCCGCAGCTTTTCTAAGGCGCGGGCAGTATAGGTGGCCACCGCTTCTTTTATATCTGCCAGGGTAGAAACAGGCTTGCCAAACATGCGGGTGGTGGCAATCATTTGTTTATCCACCAGCCGCTCGTCTAAGTCAATGGCGGGTATGCCATTTAGCTCGCGATGCAGGCGCAGGCCCACCACGCCGCCCATGTGGGTGCGGGCCCAGGTGCCGGGCAACTGGGCCAAGTGCCAGGCCCGGGTGTGGCCCATGCCCTCAAGCTTTTGGGCATACTTGCGGCCCACGCCCCACACATCGGCTATGGGCAATTGCTCCAGCACCTTTTTAACTTTTTCAGGGGTTTCCAGCACCACCACGCCTTTGGTAAAGGCTTTGTGCTTTTTGGCCACCCAGTTGGCAGCCTTGGCCAGCACCTTGGTGGGTGCCACACCAATGGATACCTTGATGCCGGTCCAGGTTTCAACGGTGTGTTTTATGTGGGTGGCCATGGCGTGCAGCTCCTCGGGCCCATACGCACTGAGGTTAATAAAGGCCTCATCCACCGAATAAACCTCCACATGCTGGGCACCCACCAGGCTGCGCATGGTGTCCATTACCCGTTGGCTCATATTGCCATACAAATGATAGTTGCTGGAAAACACGGCTATGCCATGCTTTTGAATGGCATCCTTGCTTTTAAAGTACGGCTCGCCCATGGCAATGCCCAGCGCTTTGGCCTCGTCGGTGCGGCTAATAATGCAGCCATCGTTGTTGCTAAGCACCACCACGGGCTGCTGCCAAAGGGCGGGGTAAAACAGCCGCTCGCAACCGCAGTAAAAACTGTTGCAATCTACAATGGCTATCATAGGGCATGTATTACGTAGGTTACCACGCCCCACACTTCAAACTGGCTAAATTCGTCAATTTGCAAGGGTTTGTACTGGTCGTTTTCGGGCAGTAGGGTGGGTGCCGCGGGTGGGTTTAGCTTTAGGCGGCGCACCACCAGCTCGCCATTGTAAGCGGCAATTACCACCTTACCACTTTGTGGCTTTAGCGATCGGTCCACCACCAGCACATCGGCATCAAAAATGCCGGCCCGCTGCATGGCGTCGCCATTCATTTTAAAAAAGAAGGTGGCGGGCTTGTTGCGAATAAGTTGTTCGTTGAGGTCGATGCCACGCTCGGCATAGTCGTCGGCGGCGGCGCCAAAGCCGCGGGCATTTACGGTTTGTACATCTTGCTGGGTAAAGGTTTTGGTGCCTGTGTAGGCGCTGCGGTGAAAACGTTCGGCTTCCATAATGGGCTAATTTTTTTTAATGTGGTGGGGCAACTGAAACTTGGAGGGCGGATGGTGGAATATAGCCGGGTAAGTAAGTAAGGGGTAAAAAGGTTAGGTGGTAAAAAGGATGCGGTGCGGCGGCGGAGAAGGGGCCACATAGACCATCTAAGGCCGAAGGGCTGGGGGATAGGAGCGAAAAGCCCACAGTCTCTATGCCAATAGAGACGAGGACTTGTAGCGGATAGCCCCTACCAATGATGGGATATGCGCTGCGGCCTACAGCCCCTTTTTATTTTTTTTTTGAGGGTGAAAAGATTTTTTTTGCAATACTAATCATTTTAGTATTTTTACACTAACAAAGTTATCAAGAAAACATTTTAGCCATGAATACGACACCATTTTCGACGGGGTTTAGCAGGGTTTGTAATGAATATTTACTGGTGGCCAAACCCGATGCCGCTATGGGAGCGGCCGTGCGTGCCGAGCGCTTGCATTTTGACCAGCGCTATGGCGAGGGTTTGGCGGTAAAGGCCCGGCCACACATAGCAGTAGGTAGTTTTTTGGCCACTGAAGAAATGGAGAGGACGCTGATAGCGTGGATGCAGCGTATTTGTAGTACGAACTTGAGCTTTACGGTGCTGGTGAACAACTACAGCGGCTACCCCGCCCACAGCATTTATTTGCGGGTGCAAAACCAGCAACCGCTGCTGCAATTGGCTAAGCAGCTGCAGCAAATAGACAGTTATGTGGCGGGCAATACCGGCCACGCGGTACGATGGAACCAAGCGCCGCACATTATGGTGGCGCAGCGGCTTACAGAGGAGGTGTATTTTAACGCCCTTGTGGAATATGCGCACAAAGAAATGACGGGCACATTTGTGGTGGATGGACTGCAACTGCTGCGCCGCACTGCACCCGACGCCGTGGCGGAAAAGGTGGCTGTGTTTGGCCTGCGGCCCGAGGTGGCACCGGTGTTTCAGCATCAGCAATTGCAATTGTTTTAGCACATAAAAAAAACAACCCGCCATGATGAACCCCACCATGCACCCCGCGCCCTACCAACACCTGATGCAGCAGTTGCCGCCGGACTATGCCCGCACCTTGCACCTGTACGAGTATAAACTGGTGCTGCCACTGCCCAATGCTTTAAAAGCAAGGGTAATGGCTGCGCGGCAACGGGCAGCAGATATTGTGCCGCACAACACGGCCTACAAAGTGCCCTGCCACATGGCATTGGCCAATTTTGCCACCTGGGAAATGCTGGAGGATAAACTGTTGCATAAACTATCATTGGTATGCCATGGCACCACGCCATTTTTTATAACGCTACACAACTATGGCACGCTGCCCGGCAAAAACATTCACATTGTGGCTGACCCCTGCAAGCCGCTGACCCGGCTGGTAGGCTCGCTGCGCGCCCTGCAACCACTTATGAAAGGCGGGGCTTACCAGGCACCGTATTTTGCCCAAGCCCCACAGGTGGCGCTGGCTACCCGGCTGCTACCATGGCAGCAAGAGGCGCTGTGGGCCTGCTTTGAGCGCCGCCAGTTTAATGCCCAATTTGTGGGCAATCACTTGCTACTGTTGAAAAGAGCAGCCGGCACCTTACCCTGGCAAATTTGTAAGCGCTTAGATTTCGAAAACTTACCCAGCGCCGTAGTGCAGCCATCGCTGTTTGGCGCGGCGGCTTAGCCATTGGCTTGCGTTGCCGCCTCGTAGGTGCTTGCTGATGTGGAGGTACGGAAGTAGCATGGTTTGGTGCCCAAAAACTTGGCGCGGCCCATGGTTGGCCTGCCGCGCTGACCTGCTTTAGAATTTCACTGTTAAATTTTGAGTGTGAGCGAGCTGGCCTGTAACGGCTATTTGCTGCTTGCCACAACGGCGCCGGGCGTGGGCTAAGCCCTTACCAGCCTGCTGTGGGGCGCAAGCTGTTGAAGGACGCAAGTGCGGTTTGGTGGTAAGAAACAGCCATAACTTGGGCTGCTGCGCATCTGTGTAGTGCTAAATTGCAAGCGCTATGTTAAAAGGCCGTGTATTTTTTTGGCCATGGCCGCTTTTTTGTTGGTTTTGCTATCTTTCATGAAAATTAGTGTATGAACGAAGACCAACAAGAGCCGCTGAATCCCGAAGATTTGGAAGCGGAGAATACATTTTTGAAAATGAAAATGATGCTGGAAAACGGCGCCCAGTTTGGAACCATGGACGGTGCAAGTTTGCCGCCCGATTTGGAAAATGCTTTTTTAAAGAACATTATGGCTTTTGAGCAGCAGTTTCAGCAGCAAAAAACCACCACCGTGTTTGCCAAAATTGGGAAGCCTACTCGGTTTAAGCCCATAGCCGAACTGCGCCCGGACGAGATAGAGGCGGCCTGGAGAGAGCTTGACGCACATATGCAAGACCACGGCGTGCAGCTAAGTGCGATAAGCCCCAATGTATCAACCGCCGAACTCTACCGCTTTACCATTGAAGAATTGTTTGAGCACGATATGGACGATATGGACGTGCCCGGCATGACCAGCCATTTTACCTACGACGAGTTTTACCCCGACTATAAATACGACAATACCCGCTATGCCATTGATGAGTGCCTGGCCTTGATTTTTAACAAAGATGCGCCCGATATGTGGCTATGGCTGAAAAACGAAGTGTGCCTCAACAATAGCAATATGATGCCCCGCGATGAATTTATTGCGCTGGTGGAAAGATTCAAATCTGTTCATGATTCCTTAACCTTGGTGAGCGCCGAGGCTACCGACTGCCAAATTTTAGAGACCAATTGTGTGGTAAAGGGTACCTATGCTGCCACGGGATCTGCGGGTTTGCAACAATTAAATTACGAGGGGCAATGGACGGTAACCTTCTATTTTGACGACAATGCTGGCTACTACGGTATACAGCAAATACAAATTGAAGGCGTTAATTTTTAAGGGAAATTGTAAAATAGCAAACTCCAATAATAATTTTTTTTGTGCCATAAAACCCAATGCTGCATTGCGTTTGGGCAATTTATAGTGCATTGTAAAATATAAATTTAGAAAAATAATTTTGGTGAATTGAAAAAAATAAATACACATTTGCATCAACAAAAAACGGAACACATGCAACGCATTTTTAAACATAACGACACAGCACTACGGTTTATGACCGAGATGCAGAAGGTGTGGGCGAGACAAGATGCGCTGTTGGTTTTGAGATAAATTAAAACAAAAACTAACTAAGTATAAAGTCCCCGCCCACAAGCGGGGATTTTTGTTGGGTCTAACCTTTTTATGTTGCCATTATTTACCCATATTTCAATTTCAAAGGCCATGCTAATACCAAATATATTTTCAACTTTTTGCAATTTTCGTGGTTGCCATTACCCACCCGCTACAATGGTTGAGTTTGGGGATGCCATAATGTGGCAAACCAAGCCTTGCAAAGGGCTACGCCGGAGTAGAATTCGTACTTATTTTTACCAATCTGGTAGTATTGAAATGCAGACGCAGTAAGCGTTCTAGGCATTTTTGAAATTACTACCCCGGTTGTGTAAAGCAATCGGGGTTTTTTTATGGTGTGGTGCTGCACGATTTTAAAAGTACGCATTTTGGCAGACGTTGAATAGGCGTTTATTTCAGCGGTTTTTGGCAGCTGCTGACGCCCTTAGCGGGCATCGATTTGGTTAAAGATGTTGTTGGTAGCTTACTGGTAAAGCATCCGTCTGTGCAACGGAAGAAACGGGTTCGAATCCCAACAACAACCCACAATTGCCAGCGCGTATTAACTGTAAAAATGGCTTGTAGCTCAATGGCTTAGAGTATCCGGCTTTTAACCGGAGGGTTCAGGGTTCGAGTCCCTGCGGGCCAACATAAATAATTGGAATTAAACAAGCGGTAGTGTGCACACACCACGGCGATTAGGGTACACGGATGAGTAGCTCAATGGTAGAGCAATGGCCTGTTAAGCCGTCGGTTGAAAGTTCGATCCTTTCTTCATCCGCAGGGTTTGAGGGTGATGCAGGAGATGATTGCAGTGGTGCGGTATGCCCTTGGTGAGATTAACACTAACTGGTGCGTAGTGCACCACCACAGGAGAAAAAAATACGGTGCTTTGGCAGAGATGGTTCTATTGCGCCTGTCTGAAAAGCTTGAGATTGGGGTTCGATTCCCCAAGGCACCACATGGCCGAGTGAGCGGCAATGGATGCGTGAATTTGTAAAACAGATTTACGGCAATTATTGCACCGGGTAGCAGGCCGTATGAATAACTTTTTTTAAACACCCCATGGGGCAAACAATGGAACAGCAATTTTGGAGAAAGCTAACAGGACAGCGGGTTTCGGGTGATATTGCCGCGGAAATAACCCGGGTATTGCAGCGCGAAACCGACGCCGGACATGCATTGAAAGTGTGCATAGGAACCGACAGCCAGGTAAAAGGTAAAGACATAGAATTTGCCACCGTAATTGTGTTTTTGCGGCAGGGCAAGGGTGGCTTTATGTACATTAACAGCCACACGCTGCGGCAAGCCATGAGTGTGAAGCAACGGATGCTGGTAGAGGTGGGAAAAAGCGTGGAAATAGCGTATGCCTTGTGCCCGCTTTTTACAGCTTTTAATGTGGATTTGGAGGTGCATGCCGACATAAACACCAATCCGGCTTTTAAAAGCAACGATGCACTGAAGGAAGCTATGGGCTACATTTTGGGAATGGGATTTGTGTTTAAAGCCAAACCCAATGCCTTTGCCAGCTCAAGCTGCGCCAACAAAGTGGTGCAATAATTAATTAGAACAGTTTTATAATTTTTTTTAAAGTAAAATAACATGAACCCAATATTGATAATATCTATGCTTTGCGGAATTGGGTGGCTGCTGTGGCAGGGTTTTAAAAACACTGACGCCGTTGCTTTTACATCGCAAATTTTCGACAACACTTATGTGAATACCCAAGGTTTTTATATGCAGATGTTCCACACCGTACCCAACATAAAATTTGTGAAGCATGTGGATACAGCAAAAGCCTACGCATATTTTAACAGCGGACAAGTGGGTGCTGTACTGGCCACTTACCAAAAGACTTATTACGATTGGCAGCAGCAAGAACAAGTGTTTAGTTCTACCCTTTTCCAAATAGAGAATCAATTGCTGGTGGAATTGGGTGAGGACTATGCCGAAATTTTGTTTGGTGCTAACGACTACGACCGGGCCGATAGCATTCTAAACCAAATGGTGTTGATGAAAGCCGAGGAAAAAGAAGACGACCATCAAATCAACATCATTGCGCCCCGCAATGGTGGCTTAACCCTGAAGCAGCTAAGCATAAATGCCACCGAACTGGATGTTGGCCTGCATTACAACGACGATTTTAAAGCCGTACATGAGTACATCTTAAAACGCCTGTTGACACCTGCTGACAAGGGTATTGTGTTGCTACACGGGCTACCCGGTACGGGCAAAACCACCTACCTGCGGTACTTGGTGGGTAAGCTTAACAAAAAAGTGCTTTTTGTGCCAGCTGCTTTGGCCGAAAACCTGATGAACCCCGAGCTGATGGATTTGCTGATGGACTACCCTAACGCGGTGCTGGTGATAGAAGATGCCGAAACCGTGGTAGCCGCTCGAAAATACCACGCGGCCAGCGGTGTAAGCACCCTGCTTAACCTAAGCGACGGGCTGCTGAGCGACTGCCTAAACCTACAGGTGGTGTGCACCTTTAACAGTGCCATAAATACGGTGGATGCTGCATTGCTGCGAAAAGGCCGGTTGATAGCGAGCTACGAATTTGGTAAATTGACAGTTCAAAAGTCGCAACAGCTGGCAGCGCATTTGGGGTACAAGCACACCATTGACCGTGCCATGACGCTGGCCGAGGTTTGCAATCCCGAAGTGCCGCACCGCAGCCACAGTGCTGAAACAGCCATCGGTTTTAGGCAGCCACAGCCCATTATGAATTAGAAGAAACCATAACCTGCGCCGCACCAACCGGCATAGGCCGGGCCGGACCACCAACCCATGGTGCAGGCGCACACACCATCTTGCCCCAAAAAGGCAAGCGCGGAACCTGAACATGCATTACAAACCAGGCCGGTGCCTAGCAAGCACCGCAGTGCAGACGCCGTAGCCATCTGTATGCTGTTGTACCCATGTGGCAGTTCCGCTCACCCTCTGGCGATAAGGGTTCAATGCCCTTTCCTACTCACCCTAGGATAGCTCAACCTGGCTAGAGCACCAGAAATCAACGCGGGTTCGAATCCCGCTCCGTTTCACCAACGGGTAGTTCAATGGTAGAACACTACACGAATAATGTAGAGGTAGAAGTAGGCCGCTTCTTTAAAAATGGCCAGTACATAAGTCTGTGCCGGCAGCCGGCAACTGCTGCAACAGGCGTTGCAACAGGGCAATGCTGCCACCACTTTGTATTCGATAATACGCTTGCACCGCGTGTCACTTATTTCAACTGCCACCCCGCTTCACTACCATGGGCAGGGCCGCAATTGCGCCGGGTGATTTTCAGCGTGGCAAGGCAAATTCGTCTCCGTGGCTGCGGCATGGTTGGCGGCATGGGCTTATTTTTTGTTAACTGGAGTGCGGGTTTTGAAGCACAGAGGACATAGAGGCCAAGGCGCCGCCCTGAGCCTGTCGAAGGGTTGAAGTCGAGCCCGCCCGGACGACCCGGTCGGACGGGGTTGAGGCCGAGAGGGTCAACGAGATAATTGGATTTTGAGGGAACTACAGCGGGTCGCTGCTTTCCAAGCTACATGAAAAAATGGCTCAACATGAATGATTCGAAACCGCGATTATTTAAGATGAAGAACAACCATTAAAAACAGTTCCTGCGGCGCTAAAAAAAAACCGCAGGGACACACTTAAAACAAACAATTATGAAACTCATACACGTAAACGCCCACCAAAAAGCATTGGTATTTAAAAGAGGCGATTTTGTAAACTTACTGCACCCTGGCCAGCATTGGCTTTGGTCGGGCCAAACCGTCCACCTGTTCGATACCACCAAGCCGTTTGTGGCACCGGTAGATTTACACATTTTGCTGCAACATGCTGCTGTGCACGAGGCCTTGCATGTGGTGCAGGTAAATGAGCAGGAAATAATGTTGTTGTACGAAAATGGCTTACTTAAGCAAGTGCTAACCACCGGCTGGCATGCATTCTGGAAAGGCATTGTGCAATACCAGTTTGCCGCCATCAACATTGGTCAAATACAAATAGACGACAGCGTAGGCACTGCCATTTTGCAGCACAAACTGGTGGC
>RDXD01000058.1 GCA_004292575.1 Bacteroidota bacterium | reverse complement strand
GGTAGAGAAATTTGTTCCTGTGATAGTTACGGTTGCGCCTATTCCAGCACTTGCGGGTGTGAAACTTGCTATAGTAGGCGCAGTTTCATTGGGTTTTACTTCGTCTGCAGGTTTGTCAGTGCATTGCCACACGAGGCAGGCAAGGCAACAAAGGAGAGAAAAGAGAATGTGTTTTTTCATAAGTTGAGGGGGAAGGGGAAGGGTAAAAGGGTTGAAGGGCGGAAAGGAAATCTTGCCTGCCCAAACGCACCTTTGGGGTTGGGGGCTTTTTATTCTATTTTGCGGATAATATTTGCAGGCGAACGCTCTACTACATAAATGCTGTTGTTGGTTACAGATATTCCTGAAACATTTGTGAAAGTAGCTTGAGCTACAGCCCCGTTTGTGAGTCCTGCTGTACCTGTACCTGCAAAGGTAGAAACTACACCTGCAGGTGTGATTTTCCTGATGCGATTGTTGTTCTGGTCTGCTACATATAAGTTTCCATCGCTGTCAGTACCAATGCTTGCAACAAGCGCAAATCTTGCATTTGTTCCAGTGCCGTCAGCAAATCCTGTGCTATTTCCACCCGCAAGCGTAGTTACTGTTCCATTGGTCTGATTTACGATACCTATATTTATATTCATACCTATGTACAATATATTTTGTGAGGTCATGTGTAGTGCATTGACTGTTGCGACAGTATTAAAATTGCTGAGCATAGTCGTAACAACTCCTGCTGGGGTAATTTTGCGGATTTTTTTATTGGTACCGTCCATTACATACAAAGTGCCTTGTGTATCAATGGTCATGCCTCTTATGTTGTTAAATCTTGCATTTGTGCCAGTAGCATCTACATCGCCAGATGTGCCAGATGTAGAACCTGCAAAGGTTGTTACTTCTCCTGTAGGCGTAATTTTTCGGATTCTGTGCGCTGTAAAATCTACTACATACAAGTTATTGGAAGCATCTATACACATATAAGAAGGACTGTTGAATCTTGCTGCTGCGCCTGTGCCGTCCGTATTGCCTGTCTGTCCTACTGTACCTGCGAACGTTGTTACAACACCTTGTGGCGTGATTTTTCTGATAGTGCTATTGCTATTATCTGTTACAAAACAGTTGCCTTGTGAATCTGTTACGATCTGATAGGCTTCAGAAAATCGTGCCGCAGTACCTGTACCATCAGCCGAGCCTGTTCCTCCACCTGCAAGTGTACTAACAGCGGTGTAACGAATAAAAGTAAAATCGCTTGCACTTGTGGCGGTCTTGCCTGCCACTTCTACCGTAATCTTGCCTGTGGTTGTACCTACAGGAACTGTAGTAACAATACTTGTAGCAGTTGCACTTGTTACGATAGCAGCCGTACCATTGAATTTTACGACATTGCTTGAGGCGGTGGTAGAGAAATTTGTTCCTGTGATAGTTACAGTTGCACCTATGCCACCGCTTGCGGGGGTGAAACTTGCTATAGTGGGTGCAGTTTCGTTGGGTTTTACTTCA
>RDXD01000057.1 GCA_004292575.1 Bacteroidota bacterium | reverse complement strand
GTTGACGGAAATAAAAAATCGTTTCCCCAGCCTGCGTACGCTAAAAGCCATTTGTTTTCACCTTTTCTGTGGGGTGAAATTAGTCTTAGCGTGCCACAATTGGCAGCAGAATTTTTTAGCGCAGGGTAATGTCCATTACCAGTGGATGATGGTCGTAAAAATTAGCATCTATGGTGCTAAACTGTTCAATTGCAACGCTAGGGCTGGTAAGCAAATAGTCGATGCGTATGCCGAAATTTCGGGTGCGGTAGGTACCACCAAGCCCTGTGCCTTTTTCCAAAAAAGCATCCTGTAGGCCAGGTTTTAAGGTGCCGTACACATACGATGCGGGTACCGAGTTAAGATCGGCTGCCAGTACAAATGGTTGGCGGCAGGTGTCTAAAAACCCGCGTAAAAATTGAGCCTGCTGCGCATGATAGGCTTGAAAATGGCGCAGCTTTTGCACCAGCCAACCGTGGTTAATAATGCCACTATCCTCATATTGAAAAATGGGCAGGGGCAAATCGCTAGGTTTTCGGGAAAGGTGCATGCTTTGAAAGTGTGTGCTGGCTATGAGCACTGTATCGCCCTGCACATTTAAAGTGGCCCAGCAAATGCCTTCAGGGTATTGCTTGCCGGGGTAGGGTAGCTGGCCGGTTTGTAGCAGCGGTTGTTTAGAAAAAATGGCGGTACCCCCCTCGTCTTTTCCCCATGAATAGTTTTGGCTGTAATGCACCATAAAACAATGGTGCTTATAGCCCATGGTTTCCGTAAAAAATGCAATACTGCTTGGCAGGTTCGCGCCAGCATAGTTAACAAAATCTTGCAAGCAAATCACATCTGGTTGGTACGTAAGCAGCATTTGTTTGGCAGCCAAAAAGCTGGCATGCAGGGTACTGTTAGTGTCAATGCCGCCCATGCCCATGCAGTTCCATTGCATAATACGCAGGTGGCCCGGCGTAAGTGTGGGGTTAAACACGGCGGCCGATGTGCCCACCATGTGGCGGCAAAGCGGCACACCCAGCAGCACACCACAGGCCAAAACAAGGCTGGTGGGCTTGTGCAATGGCAGGTAAACCAAAGCCAGCAGAACCAACAGCACCAGCAGGTAGAAAAAGCCTATGCCTAAAATGCCAATAGTCCAAAACCAGGGCTGTGGCAAAATTTGCACGGCGCAAGTAGGCAAATACAAGGCCAAAACTGCTCCGGTAACCAGCCGCAGCAGCCTGCGCAAGGGTTTTCGGGGAGCAAAAAGCCGCAGCAGCAGGTTCGGCATTCGGTTACATTTCTTCTTTGGCGGCGCGTTTTAGGTATGCTTTCTCTTCATCGCTTAGAAAATGATACCCTTTTTGATTGATTTTGTCCAACAGCTCATCTACCCGTTGCTGAGTTAGGTGACTTGTTTTTTTGAAGGGTTTTTGCTGCCCCTGCTGGTAAAACACCTGTTGTTTGGCATTGGCATTTTTGGGAGCATTTGCTTTGGGTTCAAACAGATGCAAAAACC
>RDXD01000056.1 GCA_004292575.1 Bacteroidota bacterium | reverse complement strand
TGTAACCGTAACTTCATCTTGAGTAGCCGTACAAACGCCATTGCTTGCTCTCCAACGGAAGGTATAAATACCGCCTATCAGATTGTTTACTTGAGTGCTTGGCGAGTTCGCATTTACGAATATGGCACTGTTAGGTCCCGCTAATTGTGTCCACGTTCCCAAACCAACCGTAACAGGTATGGCGTTCATGATGACGTTATTTGCTCCGCAAGTGCTGATGTCTGCGCCTGCATTGGCTACTGTAGGTACATCAAAACGTTTGATAGTGATGATACTTTCAGAGTTTGCACAAATACCGTTTGATACTGTCCATCTGAATATGTTATCTCCTACTGAAAGATTCGTTACACCTGTGATATTGGAATTAGGTGAGTTAATCGCGCCTGTACCACTTACGACTGTCCATTGACCTATACCCACGCTTGGATTATTGGCAGAAAGAGTCGCTGTAGTAGCACACACTTCTTGGTCTGCACCTGCATTGGCAGGGGTAGGCAAGGCATCTCTCGTGATAGTGATAGTAGCTTCGCTTGGCACACAACCGCCATTGCTGATTACCCACTTGAATACGTTGGCACCTACTGATAGGTTGGCAACTTGCGTGATAGGACTGTTTGGTGCATTGATAGAACCTGAACCTGTCATCACTACCCAAGTACCTGTACCCACTGTAGGCGTGTTGCCTGTCAAAGTCGCGGTAGTCAAACACACACTAAAGTTATTGGCTACTGTCGCTACTGTAGGGGAGGCAAGGCGCGTTACAGTAATGTCCGCACTTGTAGAAGGACAAGCCGTTCCTGTGATTGTCCAACGGAATACGTTGGCACCCAAACCAAGATTTGTAACAGCCGTAGTCGCGTTATTTGGATTAGCCAAAGTAGCCCCACCGCTTATCACTGTCCAAGTACCTGTACCCAAAGTAGGCGAGTTAGCTGTCAAAGTAGTGTTTGTAACACACACCGTTTGAGGCAAGCCTGCATTGGCAGGAGAAGGACCTGTTTCGCGTGTGATAGTTACGATACTTTCTGTCGCAGGGCAAGTACCGTTTGAAATTGTCCATTTGAATACATACACACCCAACAAGTCCATGCTTGTAACACTTGCATTGTTTTGGGCAGGGTTGCTGAAATTCACTACTGCCCCTGTAGGCACACTTACTATAGTCCACAAACCTGTTCCGACTGTAGGTGCATTGCCTGCCAGCGTATAAGTAGTGGCGCAAATGGTTTGGTTTGCACCCGCATTTGCCACTGTAGGCGATACTTCGCGTATGACTGTTACCTCAGAAACTGAACTTGTGCAAGTACCATTGCTGATAGTCCAACGGAATACGTAAGTACCCACTATGCTCATGTTGTTTGCATTGCTGTTGTGTTGTGCAGGATTTGTGAATGAAGCATTCGCACCCGCAGGTTGGCTTACTACTGTCCACGCGCCTGTACCAACGGTAGGCAAGTTTGCACTCAATGCCAAAGTATTGTTAC
>RDXD01000151.1 GCA_004292575.1 Bacteroidota bacterium | reverse complement strand
AAGGGTGATCGCTGATGGTAAGAATGCCGCCGTCCATATGGGTTTCCACTTCGTAACTTTCTTGAGCCGGCACCAAAATATCGTCGCCTTCAGCGGTAAACTGAATGCCCATTTGCCTAAATTTATCGGGAATAATGCCCAGTTGGTGCAACCCACAGCCTTTTATGGTTATGGCGCTTTGGGTCATGGCGGCCAGGCCTATAAAGCTGCCCACCTCTATCATATCGGGCAGCATGCGGTGGCTGGTACCACCCAGGCTTTGCACCCCGGTTATGGTAAGCAGGTTGCTACCAATGCCTTCAATTTTGCCGCCCATGCGGTTTATCATGGCGCAGAGCTGTTGCAAATAAGGCTCGCAGGCAGCGTTGTAAATGGTGGTGGTGCCGGGCGTAAGGCAGGCGGCCATTACCATGTTGGCCGTGCCGGTAACGCTGGGCTCGTCGAGCAGCATATAGGTGCCGCGCAAATTGTGGCCATCCAGCTCGTAAAACCCATCTTGGGGCTGGTAAGTAAAGGTGGCGCCCAGCTTTTGGAAGCCTACAATATGGGTATCAAGGCGGCGGCGTCCAATTTTATCGCCCCCGGGCTTGGGCACAAATGCTTTTTTAAACCGGCCCAGCATGGGGCCTGCCAGCATAACACTGCCACGCAGTTTGGCGCTTTTTTTTGCAAAATCGGGGCTGTGCAAATACTCCACATCCACATTGTTGGCCGTAAACTCGGCTTCGTGGCCCGATGTGCGGTTTACCTGCACCCCCATGTCTTGTAACAAATCGATTAGCAGGTTTACATCTATAATATCGGGGATGTTGGTAATGGTAACCGTTTCGGCCGTGAGTAGCACTGCCGAAATAACCTGTAGGGCCTCGTTTTTGGCACCCTGAGGCACAATGGTGCCCGAAAGTTTACTGCCACCGCGTACTATAAAACTGCTCATACCTTTTGCTATTTAAATCTGCTTGCTATGTTGCAAACTTAGGGCGCCACCCACTATACAGCCAGTATTTGCAGCTGTGCTGCCAAAAAAAATTACCCCCTTCTTCTTGGCACCGCATGTGTTATACGCGTAGCTTTGTAAAGAAACCCTAACATTATGCCCAGTACTAAACTTACCATCTTGAGCAATGGCTCAGTTAAAATTGAAGGTGATTTTGAAATAGTAGACAAAGAAGGTGGCGTTTACAACCTACAGGGCCGCGAAGTGGTATCGATATGCCGCTGTGGTCTTAGCAAAAACAAACCTTTTTGCGATGGTAGCCACCGTGGGCATTTTGAGCATGAGGCTGTGGCTTTTGATCTGCCGCCTAAAAAAACAGTTTAAAACGGCAAGGTGATTACTGTGGGTTTGCGCACCACCACGGGCGAGCCTTTGGCCATCATAACGCTGTGCGGCTTCCCGCACAAATGGGGTAGCCACTGCGAACCATACAGTTGTTCAACATTACCATCCCAATTGAAGGTTTTGATGGCATGCACCTGCCAAGGCTCGTGCTCTACCGCGTACTCAATGGTTTTGTTGGCGCTTAACTGGTTGTAACCCCATGCCCGGTTAAATATGAACGATTCGATGCTTTGTGGCGCAATGGCCTCGGCTTTTGCATGCGCCTCTACCTGCATGGTGTGCCAAATGCCTTGTTTTTTGCATCCATAACTTACGGCTAAGCGCCCATTTAATGGTTGGGTAATGCTGTGGCGCGTAGGCATGTATCGGTAGTGCTCGTTGTACAATGTATTGGCAATGATGGCAATGGCTGGACGCGGCACAATTTCGCTTACAAATGCCACCCCATTTCGCCAAGCGCTGCCCGAAGCGCGACGCACGTAAAGCCGCAGGTTTATTTCCTCGAAATGGGTGTGCCAGGGCCAATGCAAGCCAAATACCTTGGTGTGTTTAAACAGAAAGCCTACCACACTTACCAGCGCTTTTCCCTCCCACAAATGCAACTCGGTTCCTTTTGGCACATGCGCTTGTAACAAGTGCGCAGGCACTTCGTAATTTAGCATAATGAGGTGCTGCCAGTGGGCCGTTAAAAAAACAGGACGTAGGGATTGATCCATAAGTGCTTGTACAACAAAGCCTAGGCGCAAATGGTTGATGATTGCCACATGAGCCACCATGCCTTTGGTTAACTTAATCTGCTCTAATTGGCATTCTATGGCGGGCCTCCAGCACAAATGCTGTTAAAAATGCTCAGAAAATATAGAGTGCGGCTTTGCCGGCAAATGTTGGCCGGCGCATAAATGCCTCGCTTTTAGGGTCTAGATTCGTGGGGATAAGTTCGTGTTTTTTGCCCAGCGTTTCGATGGCTTGCTGCTGTTTTACGGCTTCAATACTTACCGTGGCGTTAAACTTACTGCTGAACTTTTTAAAGGTTAGGTTATTTGTATTTTAGTGGTTTTTAAAGTGGTGAAAATTCGATCTTTATCGCCTGGATAACCATTGGGTGGGGTACTATACCATCCAATATACTGATGAGCACAAATTTGGATTGACAGCAGTTTTTTTTGTTTTGTCCCTTTAAACTTTTTATATGGCAAACACCTATTCTCAAATAACCATCCATGGCATTTTTGCTGTTAAGTATCGTGAAAATTTACTTGTAAAACCCTGGCGGGAAGAGGTACATAAGTATATTTCAGGCATTTTGAAAAAAACGGGTTGCATGCCACTTGCAGTAAATGGATGGTTGGATCATGTGCATACGGTTTTTGCAATGCCATTAACGATATGTATTGCAGATATAATGGAAACTGTAAAAACCAATAGTAGCAAGTGGGTTAATGAGCAAGGATTTGTTGATGGTAAATTTCGGTGGCAAAGTGGATATGCTGCCTTCTCTATGTCAAAAAGCCATAGGGATAATGCAATTCGATATGTTATGAATCAGGAGGAACATCACAAGAAAGTTACCTTTAGGGAGGAGTATGAGAAATTGCTGGATTTGCATGAAGTCGAATGGGATAGCCGTTATGTTTTTGAGTATTATGATTTGCCATAGCTCTATAGCTTCTCCTCTTTAGGGCTCTTATGGGAGTGGGCTTTTGTGTATGGGTTACCATAATGTCGCCGCTATGGGGATTGGGTGGGAGTGGGCTGTTACGTGTGGGTTACCATAATGTCGCCCGTACAGGGCTTGGGTGGGAGTGGGCTGTTACGTGTGGGTTACCATAATGTCGCCGCTATGGGGATTGGGTGGGAGTGGGCTTTTACGTGTGGGGTACCATAGTGCCGCGCCTACGGGGCTTAAGTGGGAGTGGGTTTTTGTGTGTGGGGTACCATAGTGCCGCGCCTACGGGGCTTGGGTAGGAGTGGGGTTTTACGTGGGGGTTACCATAATGTCGCGCCTACGGCGCTTGGGTGGGAGTGGGGTTTTACGTGTGGGGTACCATAGTGCTGCGCCTACGGGGCTTGGGTGGGAGTGGGCTGTTACGTGTGGGGTACCATAGTGCCGCGCCTACGGGGCTTGGGTGGGAGCGGATTTTTACGTGTGGGTTACCATAATGTCGCCCCTACAAGGCTTTGGTGGGAGTGGGTTTTTGTGTGTGGGGTACCATAGTGCCGCGCCCACAGGGCTTGGGTGGGAGTGGGCTTTTGTGTGTGGGGTACCATAGTGCCGTTGGGCTCAAGCTGATATGGGTGTGGAAATTGCAAAATTCATTGTGCCCACGCTATTAATACGGACGTAATCTCTTTTCCAAAAGCCCTGTAGGGGCGACATTATGGTTGCGATGATTTTGTAGGCATTCAAGCCCTGTAGGGGCGGCATTATTTCCGCTTCCTAGTAGTAACCTGATTGAAATTAGCGCGAATTGCAACGGATATCCTTTTGGGGCGCACAAGGTGGCCTAGTGATAACTAGTATTCTAAGACCCCCAAAAAGATACCAGTCCACACCAATGCAACATCAGCGTACAAATGGATACGCTTCCAAAAAACAGAAACCATCGGCTTTTTGGGTGCCGATGCTTTTATTGTGTTTTTCAACTGAAAGATCAATTCCTCACCAGCTTCCCTCCCTTCGACCCACTCTGTATTCTTTCCAGGGTTTTGCGCTCACCGACTAGCCTCATAACGGCTTCTCGTTCTAGGTAGAGATTGGTATTGCTCGCTTGCCAGTGCGCCTTCGCTGAGGTTGCCGCTGCACATCGGATTAGGCCAGTTTTTTGGCCACTTGTACCAACTGCTAGGACATTTCGTTAGCTAAGCATGTTGCAAAAAAAACCAGTCCTGCATTTCTGAAACCAAGCAACATCTAATTCATCAACAATCAAACCGCCTAAGGTGATGGCAAGCATCAGTGGTGCAAGAATAAAATTTGCCAATCCTAAAAATACAAATCATCACGTTTCAGAAACCGCACTCTGGAGCCATTGTGAAGCGTTATATGACTGATGAGGCAGTTGCAGCCTTGGAAGAAAACAATATTTTAGAAGATGAACGATATTTTACAACACAAAGGATATTACGCTGAAATTCATTCTACCGCTAATGATGAAGTGTTTTTCGGCAAGCTGTAGGGTATTGGCGATTTGGTGAGTTTTGTATACGCTTCGGTGGCAGACTTAAAAAAGGCTTTTCACGAAGCGGTAGAAGACTACCTTGAAACCTGTGCTGAATTGGGTAAGGACCCTGAAAAAACCTACAAGGGCAGTTTCAATGTGCGTATTTCGCCAGAGCTACACCGCAAAGCGGCCAACTTGGCGAGTCTGCGTAAAATAACCCTGAATGAATTGGTGAAAAAGGCGATTGATGGGGTGGTTTGCCGAGTTGATGTTGCTAAATGGTAGGAGTGCATGCTTTGAAGGAATTTAGGAGATGCAGTTGATAGCTCCTACAACAGCGGCTTCAAGGGAACAAGCGCTGTGTCGAAAAATTACATCAGGACGCGCCGCTGTTGTGTGTTATTATCAACTTCTCCATACATTTTACCCAATAACTTAATGGTAAACTTTCCAATATTGAAGGCAGAAGCGCAGGCTTTGATGGAAATTAGGACATGCAAGTCATAACTCTTGCATTGGCTGGGGAACCCTTTATCGGCAAAAACCTGCCCGTGTGGGTGGTTGCCCATTCGGTAGATGAGGACTACCCCCACAACGAACAGGTACGGGTTACTTCATTTGAACGGATATTTTTTCATTTGGAGCAGTTGCGGTTGTTGCAGTATTGAGGTACTAACACCATTCATCTTAATTCCACACCAGCGGCCTTTAGCGCATTTGCAAGTTCTTCTTTGAGTTCTTGAATAAACAACTCCAATTGCTGACGGCTTATCCATTGGTCTATTACAAAAGGGCAACTGCAATCAGTATTCGAAACTTCAAGGTTGAAATAACCAGCATTAAATCTCCATTGTAGCAAAAAATAGTTCGAAAGGGTATTCACGTTTCCTTGAACATTGTTGAGATCGGTCAATTCAAACCTTGTCAACGAATCTTTGTGGGCTTCCATGGCTGGCAAGATGCAAATAGTAAGGTCGGGCGGTTCAAGGCTGCACCATTCAGATTTGCCACCCTTTAATGCTTTTTGCAACCATTTTGAAATGGTGCAATATGGGCCACCCTCAAATAAAGAAAAAGTGCCAGGTGGTTGTTCCCATCGCTTTAAAACATTTGGCCTTAAAAAGGGCTGACCATACAAAAGGGGTTCAATTATGTAATAAAAGTACCATTCATTTCCTTCTACCGAATGATAGACTCTTAAATCGTAGGTAAGCCGCATACTAAACGGGCTGCTGAGTAAGGTTGCCATGATAAACACATTTTAAGATGAAACAATACGCTACCTGTAAGCCCTTGCTTGAAGGAGCGTTATTAAAATGTGTTGATAGTAAGACCGTGGGTCTTTATAAAGGATAAAATTAGTTGAAAATAGGCATGAATGGCAAAAAATCTCCTTTTCATTTATACTCGTTTTTCTTGCGAAAGTTCATTTTAAACCATTTTTCAGGGTGGGTAAACATTATTCATATTTTCGAAACAATGTTCGGTTAATGGCTATTTGTGGCCTAAACAATTTCTTTAATCTGTTGATAATCAAATGTATATAATTTTGAAATAAGTTTTGACTTTTTTTATTTGGAAGACGATAAAAAAATAGTATATTTGCAACTGAAATTTAGTTGCATTGTATTTCAACCAAATATTTTTAATAAAAGTTCTTTAGTATGGAAAAATTATTTAACCAGGTTAATGTTGGCAAATGGCAAAAATTGAAAAACTCATAGCAAGGTTTTTATTGAGACCTGCTGATTTGACTTGGGATGAGTTGATACATGTTTTAAGTTACTTTGGGTATCATGAGTTGAAAAAGGGAAAAACGGGGGGTTCAAGGAGGAAATTCGCAGATGAAGCAAAACGAATGATAAATCTGCACAAGCCTCACCCCGGAAATATTGTGAAGCGATACATGATTGATCAGGTAATTGCGGTTTTGAAAGAAAATGGGAATATAAAAAATGAATGACATTTTACAATTCAAGGGTTATTATGCTGAAGTACATTTTAGCGCAGATGATGATGTATTTTACGGCAAACTTCTTGGCATAAGTGATTTGGTAAGTTTTGAAGACGCAACAGTAAGCGAATTAAAGGCTTCCTTTCATGAAGCGGTGGAAGATTACCTTATTACTTGTAAAGAACTCGGTAAAGACCCGGAGAAAACATACAAGGGAAGTTTTAATGTGCGGATTTCTCCGGAATTGCACCGAAAAGCTGCTAATTATGCAAGTATACGCAAAATGACCCTGAATGAATTGGTGAAA
>RDXD01000150.1 GCA_004292575.1 Bacteroidota bacterium | reverse complement strand
ATGCCGCTCAAAAAGCTGTCGTAAGTGCGTTCTAAACCTACCTTGTTGCTGTCGCGGGCAATGCCAATGGTGCGGTTAGCCAGCGTACGAAATGGATACATGCGCTTGGTGCGTACCACACTTATAAATCCGCTTTTTTGCTTGCCCAACTTTACCAGCGGCAGCGTTTGTAGTAGTGCGTGCTGTTGAAACGAAATTTTACGCTTTAGCAGTACATAGCGGTTATTGGGTTGCTTAAAGTTCAGGTAGAGTTCCTTCTTGTATTCCGATGCGGGTTTATCGCCAAATAAATTGGCCAGGCCAATGGCTAACGAGTCGGCATAGTGGTTAAACAGGTAGCTGTTATTTTCCCTAAGGCCATTTGCTCTAAAGTCGATGTACACATCAAACTCGGGTATTGAGGTACTTAGTACTTGTCCGTCTTCGCTATAGATGGTGCCACGGTCGGCCTCAATGGTTTCAAATCGAACGTGGTCGCGCTCATGCACTGTTTTCCACAGGGCGCCTTCGGCCAATTGTATGTAAATGGCTTTGCCCAAAATAACCGCACAAAACACCACCAACCCCATAAAAACGAGGTAGGTGCGTATGAGTATGGATTTTCTGGGTTGCATATTAAAGCGGTTGTGTACTGTTTGGTAAAAGTTTTCTTGACGCGGGTTTAAGAAATTGCTTTAGGGGTTGGGTTTTAAGGTTGCTGGTGGGCTTTGCAATGGTAGCAGCCCCTGCTTGGCTGCCTCTGTTACCAATGCGCTTTCCTTAGTGCGGTACATCAGTTCAGCTGCCTGTGTTTTATATTGATATTGAAGCTGTTTCAACTCTTTTTGTTTTTTGGCAATGCTGCGCTCGGTGCTGTCCGTGTAGTGGCCATTGGCTATATACAGCACTGCCAAAAGCGCCAAAAACAGCACAAATGGCACATGCTGCACCATCCACTGGCCTTTTAGCCACCTTTTTATGGTTGTTGCCGTTTGTGAATAGCTGTTTGCCATTTCTATGATTGATTATTGTGTTTTTTCTATTTTATGTTTTTATGCTCTAGCCTGCAACGGCTTCAATTACCTCTACCACGCGGAGCTTGGCACTGCTGGCACGGGGGTTTGCTTTTACCTCAATTGGCGTTGCCTCAATTGGTTTTTTATGAGTGGCTACAAACGGCGATTGTCTTTTGTGTCCGTAAATGGGGTCCGCATCATTGCTTAGGCTACCTTGTTTAAAAAATTGCTTTACCAGCCTGTCTTCCAGCGAGTGAAACGTAAGAAAGGCAATGCGCCCGCCTGGTTTTACAATTGATGTCAGTTGCGTCAGCAGTTCTTCCAGCGCCTCTAATTCTGCATTTACCGCTATGCGCAAGGCCTGAAATACCTGGGCGTAATAGCGGTGGGGGTTGCCCTTGCTCAGTGGGGCCAATACCTGCAGCAGCTGGGCTATGCTGGCAAAGGGTTGGCTTTGCCTTGCTTCCACCAGGGCTTGCGCCAGCGTGCGGGCGTTGGTTACCTCGCCATAGGCACTTAGCAGGTGCTGCAGCTGCTGGGCTGTGTAGCTGTTTAGCAGGGTAGCCGCCGTTGTGGGGGCGCGCTGGTCCATGCGCATATCAAGTGGCGCATCAAACCGGTAGCTAAATCCACGGCTTCCTTCGTCAAATTGATGGCTGCTTACGCCCAAATCGGCCAACAGTCCATCCACCTGGCCAATGCCATGCATGCGCAAAAACCGCTGCACATGCCTAAAATTGTGGGGCACAAAAATCAGTCGGTCGTCTTTGGGCAAATTGGCTGCTGCATCGGCATCCTGATCAAAAGCCACCAATCTACCCGCTGGCCCCAGTTGCGCCAAAATGGCACTGCTATGGCCTCCGCCACCAAATGTGCAATCCACATACACGCCATTAGGTTGTATGCGCAAGGCATCGGTACAAGCTTGTAGCATTACCGGTACGTGGTAACTGGTATTGTTGCTCATGCTACGCGGTTGCTGTCGGCTTTTTACTTAAAAACTCGGCTTTTTTCTGCGTGTATTCGGCATGCCCAAAACCTTCAAAGAACTTATTAAATCGGTCTAAATCCCATATCTCAATCCGGTTGTCGTTGCAGTTCAGCATAATGTCTTTTACAATGCCGGCATGCTGCGACAAATACTTTGGAATGCTGATGCGTCCCGCAGAATCCAACTCCATAGGATAAGCACCCCCTATAATGTGGCGCTTAAACCGGCGCTTCTCCTCGCTTTCGTCTTCGTCTATCTGCCTAATCTTCTCCACTTCTTTATTCCAGTCGGTCTGCGTAAAAAGATTTATACAGCCGTCGTCGCCCCAGTTCAGTATAAGCGCGTCTTCGCCCTCCGGCAATTGCTTTTTTAGCCTTGCCGGTAGCAGAATGCGCAATTTGCCATCCATGGTTACCTCGTATCGTCCGTAAAACCCACTCATCCTACATTTTTCTCCATTTTGCTCCACAAAGTAACTATTTTCTCCATTAACAAACCAAATTGTATGAAATTCTACTTATCCACAAAATAAAAAGCCTTATAACCCAATGGATACAAGGCTTTCAGCGAATACTGAAGTAAAAATGGAAGAAATGGTGTGAATAGATGTGGAAAAGGCTTACTTAGATGGTGATAAGTGCGAAATACGACCAAAAATGCGCCATTTTCATGTTTTTTAGTCGTTTAGGAGAGCACCGCCTCCTAATTTTTGAGGAATGTGATGAACCATTGCTGCGATGAGTGGCCGGCTCAAGACATAAAAAAAGCGTGCACCCCAAAAGGAGTACACGCAGCGCTGGTGGTTTTTAAACCACAAAAAAGCTTATTTTTTAACAATTGGCGCCGCCGCTGCCTTATTTACATTGGCGGTCATTTCCATGCTGATGGTGCTTTTTTCAATTTTAATATAAACACCACGGCTAATCTCCAGCTCCAAAGTGCCATCTTCATTTACCTTATTAATGAGGCCATGTATGCCTGCTATGGTTACCACTTTGGTGCCTTTTTCAATGTTTTCGATAAACTTTTTTTGCTCTTTTGCCTTTTTTGCCTGTGGGCGAATCATAAAAAGCCAGAATACTAAGATCATCAAACCCAAAAAAATGAATTCGAAACCGCCGCTTTTACCTCCTGGAGGCGCTGCTAGCATTACAAATAACTGTGTCATACGCTATTTAATGGTTAATAAAAAAGTGGAAAATTAAAATTTTTGAGTCGTGTTTTCTACTGGTTTTGGGCCATCGGCTTTGCCAATAACCTGAACGTCGAAAATGAGGCTGTGTACCGTTGTGTTTTCGGTATTGGCTTGCACACTAATGCTTTTGTGGTTGGTACCGGTGCGGCCCTGGCTATCGAACACCGCTTTTATTTCGCCCTCTTGCCCGCTCATGATGGGTTTTTCGGGTTTGCTGGGCACGGTGCACCCGCAGCTTGGTGTGGCACTGGCAATTATCAGCGGGTTGGTGCCGGTATTTCTAAACCTAAACACCACCTCTACCTTTTGACCCTCAAAAACAGTGCCCATGTTTTTTACCGAATCTAGCCATAAAATGCTGGTTAGCTTTTGCGGGCCGGCGGCAACGGTGGCCTCCGTTTGCGGTGCCAATGGAACCGGGGTGGTTGGCTCGCTTATACAGCCGGTAAGGGTAAGCAGCCCTGCTACTGCTGCCATACAAATTGTCTTCATGTCATTTGTTTTTCAATGATTTTGCCACTAAGCAACCACCGTTTTGGCCAAAGTTGCTGTAGCTCATTTATTTTAGTTGCCTTTTCTAAAAGCTACTTTGTGCATGCCATCTGAAGCCTCCAAATCTTTCCGCACATTGTCCAAAATGCCATTTACAAACTGTCCACTTTGGTTGGTGCTGTAGTCTTTAGCCAAATCGATGTATTCATTGATGGTTACTTTGGGCGGAATGGTTTCGAAATAGAGAAACTCACAAACACCCATTTCCAGCACAATTAAATCGAGCTGGGCCAGCCGCTCGGCCTCCCAGTTGCGCAGTTTTGGCTTTATTATGCTGGTAAGTTGCTCGTGGCGCTGTTCGGTTGTTTCCATCAAATTTAGGGCAAAGTCAAACTTTTCTTTGTCCACCATTTCTGTCAGGCTAAAACTGCCCGGCTTCTGCAAAAACTGCATAATCAGCATCCGCAACATATCGGCATCATCATCCCAATTGTTGTACAACTCCTCCGCAAATTCAGTAAAATCGTCGTTGGCCAGCATTAAATCGGTGTAAATAAACTCCAAAATATCGCGTTCCTGCTTTCGGTCGCGGCCTTGTTCGGCATTGTAAAGGGCGTAAGGCGTGCTTGCGGCCAATTGGGTGTACACCGTTTTTACCCAGTCTTGGCTGGCGGCCTTGTTAAGGGTAAATTTTGCCATGGCCGCTTTATAAAAACCCGATTCCAGTATGCGCCAAAGGGTGTCGTTGCCTGCAATTTTTACCGCCACGTTTAAGTCGGCAGTGTTGGGTAGGTGCTTCGAGCCTCGTTGGCGGGCATCGGTTTCGGCGTACCGTGCCACTTCGGTCAAAAACCAAATTTGCCAGGTAAACAGGGCCAAAGTGTTGTCAAAGTGCTTGTTTAAAATTTTGGCAGCATCGCCAGGGCGAAGGGCAGGCTGTGAGCTGTTGCGCAAGGCATACAAGCTTTGCATTACCTTAACCCTAATGTTTCTTCTGCTTATCATGGGGCCGCAAAAGTAAGGTGTTGCCGCATTAGTACGCATCCGGCGTGTGTATTGCCCGCCCAGCTAACGCTAAACTTGGGCTAAAAGCAAGCACTTGTTTGCCAATTTGGCAAAAAATGGGCCCCGCTGGCAAGCATTTTGCCCTCTTTTGGCGGCGGTTGCTGAAAAAATGTCCAATTGCCACCATGGCACAATGTTAGCTTAGGCAGCATCGTAAATCATTTCTTTAAACACTAAAACATAATACAACTATGGCTAAAGAAAAAAAGCTAACGGTTACCCCACTGCACGATCGGGTAATTGTAAAGCCAGCTGCTGCTGAAGAAAAAACTGCCGGTGGCATCATTATCCCCGACACCGCTAAAGAAAAGCCACAACGTGGCGTGGTGGTAGCTGCCGGACCCGGCAAAAAAGACGAACCTGTAACCGTAAAAACAGGCGATAATGTGCTGTACGGCAAATATGCTGGTACCGAAATTAGCATTGAAGGTGCCGACTACCTGATTATGCGCGAAAGCGATATTTTGGCAATTGTATAGCAAGTGAATGGGCCAACATGGTTTTGATAGGGGTGTACCTCGGCTGGTTTTAAAGCTAAACCGTGCTACAAATTACAAACCTAACCTTGCTGGTTTTGTGCTTGCTGCTAACATTTTTCGAAATCATTTTTTAAAACTGATAAATAAATAGTACGACAATGGCTAAACAGATATTTTTTGACATTGAAGCCCGCAATAGAATGAAAAAGGGTGTTGATACCTTGGCTAATGCGGTAAAAGTTACACTAGGACCCAAGGGTCGCAATGTAGTAATTGAAAAAAAGTTTGGTGCACCACAGGTAACCAAAGATGGTGTAACCGTTGCTAAAGAAATTGAACTGGAAGACCCCATTGAAAACATGGGTGCTCAAATGGTAAAAGAAGTGGCCAGCAAAACCGCCGATATTGCCGGTGATGGTACCACTACGGCTACAGTGCTTGCTCAAAGCATTATTAGCGAAGGCCTGAAAATGGTGGCAGCGGGTGCAAATCCCATGGATTTGAAGCGCGGTATCGATAAAGCCGTAAGCCTGGTAGTAGAAAGCCTGAAGGCCCAAAGCCAAACCGTGGGTAACGACGGCAAGAAAATTCAGCAGGTAGCTACCATTAGCGCCAACAACGATGAAACCATTGGCAAATTGATAGCCGAAGCCTTTGCTAAAGTGGGCAAAGAAGGCGTTATTACTGTGGAAGAGGCAAAAGGTACCGATACCACTGTTGATATTGTAGAAGGTATGCAATTTGACCGCGGCTACATTAGCCCATACTTTGTAACCAACAGCGAGAAAATGGAAGCTGAGTTGCAAAATCCATACATCCTGATTTACGATAAGAAAATCAGTGCCATGAAAGACATTTTGCACATTTTGGAAAAAGTGGCGCAAAGTGGCAGGCCATTGGTAATTATTGCCGAAGATTTGGAAGGCGAAGCGCTGGCTACCTTGGTGGTGAACAAACTGCGCGGCACCTTGAAAGTGGCCGCTGTAAAAGCACCTGGCTTTGGCGACCGTCGTAAAGAAATGCTGCAAGACATTGCCGTGCTTACAAAAGGCACTGTGGTAAGCGAAGAGCAAGGCTTTAAATTGGAAAATGCCGACCTTACTTACTTGGGTCAGGCTGCTAGCATTACCATCAACAAAGACAACACCATTGTAGTTGGTGGCAAAGGCGAGAAGAAAGAAATTACTGCCCGTGTAAACCAAATTAAGGCACAAATTGACAGCACTACAAGCGATTACGACAAAGAAAAGCTGCAAGAGCGTTTGGCTAAGCTGGCTGGCGGCGTAGCGGTATTGTATGTGGGTGCTGCCACCGAAGTGGAAATGAAAGAAAAGAAAGATCGTGTGGATGATGCCTTGCACGCCACCCGTGCTGCCGTAGAAGAGGGTGTAGTGCCCGGTGGCGGATGTGCTTTATTGCATTTAAGTGCCCTACTAGATGACTCTAAAATTAATTGTCCTGAAGAAAAAATGGGCTTTAATATTATAAAAAGAGCAATTTTAGCACCAGCTAAACAAATAGCCAACAACGCCGGTGTTAATGGTGAGGTAATTGTAGATAATATTTTAAAAAATA
>RDXD01000055.1 GCA_004292575.1 Bacteroidota bacterium | reverse complement strand
AAATTCATCGCCCTTATACTTGTTTTGGGCTTCAGTTTCATTTTGGTACAATTCCGGGTGGAAGAAACCGGACACCGGATCTTTCGTTTTTTCTGGTGGAACCTGCTTTTAGCGGTAATCTCGTGGATAAGTAGTGAGCTGCTGCGCAAAACGCGTTCCGGATGGTATCTCCTGGGCTTGGGGGCGCTTACTGTCCTGTTTCTGCCGAATGCGCCCTACATGATTACCGATTTATTTCACTTGCGCTCCAGGGCAGAATTTCCGCTTTGGTACGACACCCTGTTGGTTTTCTGGTTTGCTGTAGTGGGCGTAGCACTTTTTTATCTCTCCCTATTCAATTTGCGCAATGCGTTCATGCGTTTCGGGCACTGGTTCTGGACTGAAATCAGCATCGCCTGTATATGCTTTTTGAATGGATTTGGCATTTACTTAGGGCGCTACCTGCGATTTAACAGCTGGGATGTGCTTTCCAACTCAGATGAGCTGGCCGAGCAAATTCTGGATCGGCTTATTAATGCGTCAGATCATACCCGGATGGTGGGGGTTACGCTGCTGTACGGATTCAGTTTATTACTGGGCTACTGGATTATCCGCTTGTATCGGGCAGGGCAGACTACTATTTAGACAAGCAACAAAAAAGCCCCCACTGAGTTGAACTCAATGAGGGCTATGTAGCTTGGGTTGGCATCGACCTACTCTCCCGGGGCATCAACCCCAGTACCATCAGCGCTGGCAGGCTTAACGACTCTGTTCGGAAAGGGAAGAGGTGGATCCCCGCCGCTATAGACACCAACTTTTCTTTACCTCAATACCTGATCCGTTTTTTGGATACAGATACGGGCGATTTCTTTATCGACAAATACCAGGATGAAGTGAACAGTTACTAGAAGCAATAAACAACCTCGTTCAAGTACTAACCTCAGGTGCTAGCAGGGAATTTTTGTTGTATTGACAACAACTCCAATGCTCTGCCCTTTGAGTTTCGCGCTTTTTGTGAACAGAAGATTTTAAAAAAAAGGAAGCTTACGGGTAATTAGTACGACTCGACTGAACGTGTCACCACGATTACATCTGTCGCCTATCAACGTAGTAGTCTTCTACGACCCTTAATCGGAAGATTCATCTCAGAGTAGGCTTCGCGCTTAGATGCTTTCAGCGCTTATCCCGGCCGAACATTGCTACTCTGCACTGCACCTGGCGGCACAACAGATACACAAGCGGTTCGTCCAACACGGTCCTCTCGTACTAGTGTCAGGTCTCTTCAATCTTCCCGCGCCCACAACAGATAGGGACCGAACTGTCTTGCGACGTTCTGAACCCAGCTCACGTGCCGCTTTAATGGGCGAACAGCCCAACCCTTGGGACCTTCTCCAGCCCCAGGATGCGACGAGCCGACATCGAGGTGCCAAACCTCCCCGTCGATATGAGCTCTTGGGGGAGATCAGCCTGTTATCCCCGGAGTACCTTTTATCCTTTGAGCGATGGCCCTTCCATGCG
>RDXD01000054.1 GCA_004292575.1 Bacteroidota bacterium | reverse complement strand
AGTTTTGAACAGGAACTGGTGCAACCCACCGCGGTGTACCCGCCGCAAGAGTTGCCGTCTGTGGTTTCTAACCCCAGTTTGCTGGGCAATGGCCGTGCCAAGTCTAATTTTATTGAAGTAAACTACAGCGTGAACTTGCTGCGTGCCGATTATAACCCCTACCCCCTAACAGGTTACAAGCTAGAGGGTTTTAGCCAGCTGCGCTTAGGCGGCGGGCTAGATATGTTTCAAATTGGGGGAAATACAACTTTTTCATGGCCTATAATGAAACGTACCTATCTCCAGTTTCAAAATGCAGTGGCCTATACCCCCAAACAAAACCTGCCGTACTATAATGTAAAAATGATGGGTTATGGTGCCCTAACCATGCAGGGTTTGGAAAACTATGTGGTAGATGGCAGTTTTGGTGCCATGTTTAGGTTTACGCCCAAGTATCAGGTATTCGATTTTCACCTGCGCAACCTGGTAAAGAACAAAAACTACAACGACATTCCGGTAAAGGTGTTTTTGAAAGCTTATGGTAACGTTGGGTACGTGTTTAACCAAAACAACGATGTGCGATACAATAACATGATGCCCAATCGGGTGCTGCACACGGCCGGTTTTGGGGTGGACTTTTTAACCATCTACGATCTGGTTTTAAAGCTGGAATACAGCTATAATCAGTTTGGTGAAAGTGGTTTTTTTATTCGCACCGCCACCGATTTTTAACTTGCCCAGTAGGTTTACCCCGGCAGAAAGCTGGGTTCAATTAACTTAGCGGCCCCATTTACACAAGCACTCCACCAAATATGATTCAATGTTGTTTACTCAAGCGGAACCCATATCACCTCTTCGGGGTTTTAAAGATCAAAATTAATTCTACTGTCTATAATACTATCAGCCCTTCGGGCTTTATACAACCACGAAGTGGTGACATGATTATAGAAAATGGCACTTTTTATAATGAGCAACCCCGAAGGGGTGATACAACCAGTTAACGTTTATCGAATTTAACTTTCCCAATCCCCCTCGCTTAAGTAAACGACATTGAAATATGATTGATAAATTAGAGGCCATCAAGGGCCGATTTCAGCAAGTAGGCATAGCGCTAACCAACCCGGAAATAGTAGGCAACGGCAAAGAGTTTAGCCGCCTGAGCAAAGAGTATAAGCAGCTCGAAGCCATTGTAGAGCCATTTGAAGCGTATAAAAAAGTGCTGGCCGATGTTGAATTTAGTAAAGAACTGCTGAATGGCAACGACGACGACATGCGCGAACTGGCCAAAGAAGAGCTGCCGGGTTACCTGGCCCACGCCGAACAACTGGAAGCAACCCTAAAAAAACTGCTGATTCCCAAAGACCCGCAAGATGATAAAAACGCCATTCTAGAAATTAGGGCCGGCACCGGAGGCGATGAAGCCAGCTTGTTTGCTGGCGATTTACTGGGCATGTATTTGCGCTATTGCGCAAAAAAGGGATGGCGTACCAGCGTAGTAAGCGAAAGTGAGGGTACAGTA
>RDXD01000053.1 GCA_004292575.1 Bacteroidota bacterium | reverse complement strand
CCCAATGGCAACCAAGTAACCGAAGCCGAAGAAAAGGACCTGAACATTTACAAAATGGGCCTGGCCCAAGTGCAAGCCTACGATGTGGGCCTAAGGCCGCACCCACGGTTTCCGAAGCAGGAAAAACTGCGGGCTACAAAACCGTTGCTAAGCCAGGTGTTTGAAGTGGTAACCCGCTACTGCACGGCAGAAAACCAGAAGCCCATCCCGTTTTTCAACATTGAGACCAAAACCCAACCCGCCACCGATAACCGCTTTCACCCCGAGCCGGGTAAGTTTGTGGACTTGCTGATGGCCGTGGTAAAGAAGGCCGGCATGGAAGAGCGGGTGGTGGTGCAATCCTTTGATTTTAGAACCTTGCAGTACCTCCACAGCCATTACCCGTACATGCGCACAGCAGCGTTGGTAGAGGCGGAGGATGCTAAGCCGTTTGATGTGAATATGGCGGCCTTAGGCTTTGTGCCAACCATATATTCGCCTGCATACCAATTGGTTACGCCAGCGATGGTGCAGCAATGCCAGGCGGCAGGTGTAAAGCTGATACCGTGGACCGTAAACGATGCAGCGATTGCAGAGAAGTTAAAAAAACTGGGGATTGACGGTTTGATAACCGATTATCCTGACCGGGTACGATAACCGGATTATTGAAGCAACGGGCCGCTTAGCCAAGCCAGTAGGCAGCGCATGCCGCACCCAAGCCGTAGTTGATGGTTTCTACCCACCCGCCTTAAGGCAACTACACATTAAGCAAGCCATTGATAAAGTTGGGCCAACCAAGGCGTAGTTTTTGTTTTGCCAAACCCTCGGCAAAGTGCTGTGCGCCAAGCAAAAAGAATTGGTCGATAGCTGCAGCAATGGCCGCAGCGTTGGGTTCGCACACCAGCCCTGCACTGCCGTGCGGCACCATATCGGGCAAGCCACCTACGTTTGTAACCACCATGGGCAGGTTAAAATGGTAAGCCAGGGGGCTTACCCCGCTTTGTGTGGCGTGGCGGTAGGGCTGCACTAGGCCGTTGGCAGCGCACATAAAATAGCGCACATCGGCATCGGCCACAAACTTAAAATGGGTAATGATGCGCTGCTGTAGTCCAAGGGCAGCAATGCGCTCGGTATATGCAACCGTGCTTTCGTATGCTTCGCCAGCAATAAGCAGTTTTAGGTTCTTGTTTTCCAATTGGGCAAATGCCTCTATCAATAAGTCCAGGCCTTTGTAGTGCCGTATAAGGCCAAAAAATATTAGAACAGGTTCGTTATTAAGCAGCTGAATATTAAAGTGTTGTGACAGATGTTGACGAGCTTCGGTAGTGCTGACCGCCTCGCCAAAATTATCGTAAAGTGGGTGGGGTAGCAGCTGTGCCGGCTTATGGGTAAACAGACGCAGGTCTTGCAACACCTGCTGGCTCATTACCACAAAGCGATCAATGGGCTTCATAAAAAAGCGTGTAAAAGCTGCATCGCCGACGCGTTTTTCGTGCGGCACCACATTATCGGCAAGGCATAC
>RDXD01000149.1 GCA_004292575.1 Bacteroidota bacterium | reverse complement strand
CCACCCGAATTTTTAGGCCACTTTCTACAGCCCTTGATTTTTTTGTTTCTTTTTTTATCAAGAAAAAAAGAAAAAAGCAAAAAACGCGGGGAATTGCGGATCTCTGATTTCTAATTGGTGATTTTTCGCCACCACCAAACTCCCCCTACACAAAAATGCAAGAAACGGGAAATGGCCTCGCACTTGCTGTGCTTAATACAAAATGGCCGTGCGGAACACCTGATAAGGTTTCTGGGTGGCGTTATCATCGTTCCGACCGAAACTACGCTCTCTACTCCGTAGAGACGGGCGGAACAACCCAAAAGCCCACAAAAACCCACAAACAAACAAACCAAAAAGCCCACCAGCCAGGCTGCACCACGCCACGCCATGGCGCCTTAGAAAGCCACCAAACGGATAATTAGAGATGAGCACCAAAAAAAAGCCACCCCAACCGTTATGGTTTATCACACTCAGCACCCACCCAAACAAACCCCAAGCGGAGGCCATGGCTAAACCGAAAGCCATTATATTTACGGCATGAAGCGATCAGCATTCTTAAAAACCATACTACCCACTGGCTTGGCCTTAGGTTTGGCAAAGCCGTTGATGGCCAAGCGTTTCATATCGGCTGCGGACCCCGTGCTGCCCGGCGGCATAAAGGTGCCGCGTTATTTGCGCCCCGGCGATACCATTTCCATTACTTGCCCGGCCAGTGCGGTAGATGCCAAAGATTTGGAGCAGTGCAAAACACTGTTGGAGCAATGGGGCTACCGGGTGAAATATGGCAACACGGTTGGACAGCACTGGCAGCGCTTTGGTGGTACCGATGCCGAACGGGCTGCAGATGTGCAACGCTTACTCGACGATTCAAAAACAGATGCCATTATGTTTGGCCGTGGCGGCTACGGCATCATGCGCATGATGGATAAACTAAACTGGAGTGGCTTTTTAAAACATCCCAAATGGCTGATTGGCTTTAGCGACATTACCGCTTTTCACTGCCATGCACACAGCGCGCTGGGCGTGGCCACCTTGCATGCCGATATGGGCAGCGGCATACGCCTACCCGAAGACGACGCTGCACGCAGCCTAAAGCGGGCACTTAGCGGGCAAGCCATGCGCTACCATGCGCCCGCACACAAACTCAACCGCTATGGCACGGCTACCGCGCCATTGGTAGGCGGCAACCTAAGCCTTATTTATGCCATGCAAGGCAGCAAAAGCGCCCTGCAAACCGATGGCAAAATACTGCTGATTGAAGACGTAAGCGAGTACAAATACACGGTGGACCGCATGATGATGAATTTGAAACGAAGCGGCAAGCTTGATAACCTGGCGGGACTGGTGGTGGGCGGGTTTACCGCCACCAAAGAAGATACAGAAACCAGTTTTAACATGACCATGGAAGAGGTGATCTTCGAAAAAGTACAGGGCTACAGCTATCCGGTTTGTTTCAATTTCCCTAGCGGACATCAAAAACAAAACATGGCCTTAAAACTGGGCTGCTACCACCAATTTGAGGTGCTGAAAAACGGCACCTCCCTATCGGAAACGCTACTACCAAGTGCGCCCGCCACTGGCATTGACACCCTTAAATGGATGCCCGATAGCACCATCATACCGCTGGATACGGCCCAGTTTAAGATGGACAGCACCCGCTTGCTCGGAGGGCACCTGTAAAAGAGTTTCGCGAACCGCGGCACCTGATGAAGGCCCCACGGTTGACCGCAAAAGCAAGCTGTAAGCCCACAAAACACTTTTTTTATGCTTGGTGACAACGGCTACCTATTTTAGCACCATGGCCACAACCCCACCCTACTTACAACCTGGCGATACCATTGGGCTGGTTTGCCCAGCAGGCCATATGCCGCTAGACCGCGCCGCCACATGCATCCAGGTGTTGCAACAGTGGGGCTTTGCCGTGCAGGTGGGCCCCACTGTAGGCAGCCAACACCACTATTTTAGCGGTACCGATGCGCAGCGTTTGGCCGATCTGCAAACCATGCTGGATGATACCAACATAAAAGCCATTTTGTGTGCCAGGGGCGGCTATGGCACCAGCCGCATTGTGGACCAATTGGATTGGACGGTGTTCAAAACCGCCCCAAAATGGATTATTGGTTACAGCGATGTTACCGTTTTACACAGCTTTTTGAATGCCCAACTGCACACCGCCAGTATGCACGCCCCCATGGCAGGCGCCTTTAACGCCGATGGCTGGAAAACGCCCCATGTTGAAAGCTTACGACTGGCACTGCTGGGCCAACCCTACCAATATGAGGCAACACCACACCCACTAAACCGCACAGGCACCGCCACCGGTGCGCTGGTGGGCGGCAACCTAAGCCTAATGGCGCACCAAGTGGGTACGCCCAGCCAGGTAAACACCAGTGGCTGCATCCTTTTTTTAGAAGATGTGGGCGAGTACCTGTACAACATTGACCGTATGCTGGTGCAGCTAAGCCGGGCGGGGATGCTTAAGGCACTGGCGGGCCTTGTGGTGGGCGGTTTTACCGAAACCAAAAACACCAGCGAGGCCTTTGGCCAAAGCCTGGAAGAAATTTTTGCCAGCCATGTGGCAGCTTACAACTATCCGGTTTGCTACGGCTTTCCGGTGAGCCACACGCCCAACAACTACTGCTTGCGTGCAGGCCTGCAGCACCGCTTAGAAGTAGGCCAGCAGGTTTGGCTGGCCAGCAGCAGCGCTTAGGCTGGCGTTGCAAACAAATACCTTGCGCAAAAGCGCTCTGCCTGCGCTCCCCCTTCCCAAATTTTTTTAGGCATTTCGGGCCCGGCACACGCCGCACGTCATTAAAAGGCACAGCATCACCATTGAGGCATTCGAAAAATATTTTTTGACCAAAGGATTATTTTTATTGTTTATCAATAATATTTTATTATTTTTGCCGTATTAATTTAAACTTAAACGGTTATGTCTAAAACAAACAAACTGGTATTTGATGGCTTACACATTGTGGCTTGGATCATTTTTGTAGGTCTGTGCATTGAGGCGGGTGCCTTACTTGTCAACTTCATCTTCGTATTGTTTAAGCCCGACGTTGTCCATAGGCTGTATCAAAAAATGGACTTATCCGAAATGTATGCCTATAGTAAAGTGGCATTTTTTAGCATGTACGGCTTGCTGCTTTCCATTTCAGTTTTAAAGGCGGGCTTGTTTTACATCGTCATTAGCCTATTGCTGAAACTGAATTTAACGCAACCCTTCAACCCATTTGTGGCCAAAAAAATATTGCGCATCAGCCATTATACGCTGTCAATTGGATTATTAAGTGCCATAGCCCGACAAGTAGCCCAAAACTTATCGTCTGAAGGCGTATCCACCGATGGCTTAAACCAATTTTGGGGCGACTGGCAAGCATTCATTTTAATGGCTGCTATCATATATGTCATTGCCATTATTTTTAAAAAGGGCGTAGATCTCCAAACCGAAAACGATTTAACCGTATAAACCATGCCAATCATCGTAAACTTAGACGTCATGATGGCAAGGCGAAAAATGTCGCTGAATGAGCTATCGGACAAAGTAGGGCTAACCCTATCCAATCTTTCAATACTTAAAACCGGGAAAGCCAAAGCCATTAGGTTTAGCACATTGGAGACCATTTGTGATGTATTGGCTTGCCAACCTGGCGATATTTTAGAATATGTACATACCGACAAAACAACTGCACCCGGCTAACCTTACCTTTCCGGCACGTGCTTTTCAAGGCTTCAGTTCACCTTAGCTGGTAATGACGCACCAAGTGTTTTCTGGCAAAAAAATTGTCATAAAGCGCAGCCCCGTCCACGACCCCTAAAATCTAAACCAGCAGGCACTGATACCATAAATAAATTGTGTTTTTATTTGCTAAAAAACCTCTTATTTACGCCCCAAAACAATACAACATGGCTTACAAAATTACAGACATTGAAGGCATTGGTACAGTTTATGGTGGCAAGCTAGAGGCCCACGGCATTTCCACCACAGCCGATTTGCTTGAGCAAGGCGGCACCAAAAAAGGGCGCTCAGCCATTTCGGCCGCCACAGGGTTAGACGAAAGCCTGGTGCTTACTTGGGTAAACCACAGCGATTTAATGCGCATTAAAGGTGTGGCTGGCCAGTTTAGCGAACTGCTAGAAGCCGCCGGCGTGGACACCGTAAAAGAATTTGCCACCCGCAATGCTGCCAACCTAAAGGTGGCTATGGATGCAAAAAACGACGCACTCGGCCTTAGTGGCCGCGTACCCTCGCAAAGCGAATTGCAGGCCATGATTGATATGGCCAAAACGCTGGAACAAAAAGTGTTCCATTAACGGTTCTACAACGCCCACCTGTTTCTGAAAAAACCACTGCCAGTCAGTGGTTTTTTTATGCGTCACCACCAATTTTCAGCCGCACTTCTCCAATAACCCGCCCTCAAGCATTTCAGCAGGCATCTGCACCCAAGCACATCAAAACTGGCGCTTTTGCAAGCCCACATACCCCCAGCAGTACCAAGTTGTGGCACCGTTGGCCACAAAACCAGACCGCGCAGAAAGTGCATTTCTCATTTTCCCTCAGCGATTCAACCCATCAAAAATCGGTCAAAAACAAAGTAGATGAACCGTTTTTCCACCATCTTTAGCCAACAGGTTTCGGCCATTCATTACCCTTCAAAACCTCTCCACCGCATTGCAAGGGCTGCCAACCATGGGCTTGGGTTTTACCAATTTCAAGCGTGTAGGCTTCCGTCACAACGTTGTCGGCAATTCCGCCCATGGCCACACTACTAATATGGTGTTTTTATAAATGTGTAATAATTTGGCTCAGTTGGCAGGTTAGCACAAAAAACTTGCCATTCACCAAGGCCCACCCTTGCCAGTTTGCCAGTTTGCCGCTATTTTTGCCAATCCATGGGTAAAATAAAAGTTGCAATTTTAGACCTCTACGAGGGTGTTGCCAACCAGGGCATGCGATGCATACGCGAAATTTTGCACTGCTTTGCCGATTTGCACCACCTCGATATGCAGGTAGATGAGTTTGAGGTGCGTCAAAAGCTAGAGGTGCCCAATTGCAGCTATCACATTTACATTAGCAGCGGAGGGCCTGGCAGCCCGCTCGACTCCGAGGGCAGCGCATGGGAAAACGCCTATTTTGAGTGGCTGCGTCAGGTGGAAGACTTTAATAGCCAGCCCCACCATTACCCCAAAAAACACGTGCTTTTTATTTGCCACTCGTTCCAATTGGCATGTCGCCACTATGCGGTAGGCAGCGTATGCGCCCGCAAGTCCACCTCGTTTGGCGTGTTTCCCGTGCACATGCTGGGCAGCGCCGTATCCGAGCCCGTGTTCTACCAGCTCAACGATCCGTTTTATGCCGTTGATAGCCGCGATTTTCAGGTAATTGAACCCAACTACACGGTGCTGCAGCAAATGGGTGGCAGCGTGTTGTGTATTGAAAAAGATAGGCCGCATGTGGCCTTGGAACGCGCCATTATGGCCGTTCGGTTCAACGATTATTTTATAGGCACGCAGTTTCACCCCGAGGCCGATGCAGTGGGCATGAGCCTGCACCTGCAAACCCCCGAGAAAAAGAAAACCGTGGTAGAAAATCACGGCGAGGCAAAATGGCAAAGCATGATTGACCACCTCAACGATCCCGATAAAATTATGTACACCCACCAGCAAATTATTCCCAATTTTCTCAATTTGGCTGTGGGTCAATTTCAAATGGCCCAAGCCTAAAAGGCATAATAAGTTTGCCCAATTGCCCCTGCCAGCCCTATTTTTGCCGAAAGATTCGCATAAATATTCTGCATGAAGTTGAGTTGGTGGAAAATACTGGCAATGGTATGCTTGGTTTATGCCGTAGTAGCGGGCTTTTTAGGCCCCGTGCCTGCCAAACCCATTGTAAACGAAAGCATTAGAAATCTTTACTACCACGTGCCCATGTGGTTTAGCATGATGATTTTGTTTACCGTAAGCATGGTAAACAGCGTAAAATATCTCCGAAACCCGCTATTGCACCACGATACCCGTGCCGATAAGTACGCCCGCACGGGCATGGTACTGGGCCTGCTGGGGCTTATAACCGGTGCCATTTGGGCCAATTACACTTGGGGCGCACCCTGGAGCAACGACATCAAACAAATTTTAGCCGCCATAGCCCTGCTTATTTACGCCGCTTTCTTTGTGCTGCGCCAGTCCATCGACGATCTCGACAAGCGGGCGCGCATCAGTGCCGTGTACAACATTTTTGCCTACACCATGCTCTTCCCCACCCTGTTTATAATTCCGCGGCTCTACGATAGTTTGCACCCCGGTGGCGAAGGCAACCCCGCCCTAGGCCAAAAAGACGTTGACCCGCTTATGCGCATCGTATTTTGGCCCGCCGTGCTGGGCTGGACGCTTTTGGGCGTATGGATATCTACCCTCTATGTGCGGCTTCAACGCATCACCGATAAATCAATAACCGACCATGGCCAGTAAACTCCTCTCCCGCACCAGCGCCCTGCTACTGGCACTTTGCCTTGTGCTGCAAGCAGCAGCACAGCAAGGCAGCACCAGTGCCGTACCCATGGCCACAGGCATGCGTGCCGAGGGAAAAATTTATGTGGTGGTAGCCGTTTTGCTTACCATTTTAGCAGGTCTCTTTTTGTATGTGCTTCGCCTCGATCGTAAAATATCCGCCATCGAAAAATCCGAAAGCATCCAAACCCCAAAGCCATAGCCACTCGCCACGCCATGGGGGCACCCTACGCCAGCGCTACCCATCAACGCCAAAAAAACAGCAGTTTAACCCGTTCTGCTTCATCAAAAAGTGGGTGTGCCAACTTTTTTTATAACGATTGCTCACCAACAAAAAACCATTTACATGAGTAGCCACCAACCGTACAGCTTTTTCCAAAGTGTGGAACAAAGCTTCGACAAAGCCGCCAAGTACACCACTTGGAACCCCGGCATTTTAGAACAAATAAAAGCCTGCAATGCCGTGTACCAAATGCG
>RDXD01000148.1 GCA_004292575.1 Bacteroidota bacterium | reverse complement strand
CATATCGGCCGTGGTGTTGGCAATATGACAGCAGTGGTCGAGGCCGCTGCCTTCTACTCCGGCAAGGTTAAGCAGGCAATGCCTGCCGTGGTACAAAGCATTAATTAGCTTTAGTTTTATGCCGGTTTGGTTAAAGGCTGGCAAAATATTTATATGGGCTTTCTTTATAAGCTCTTGCATATCAAGCTGTTTCAGGTTTCCAACCAGGCAGGTGTGGGCTTGCTGGTGGGCCAATTTTTCAAGCTCTTTGCTGGGGTTTTTGCCGGCTATTACAAATGGTATTTCCACTGTGTTAAACACATTTTGCAGTAACCATACGGCAGCTTTGTGGTTTTCTGGCACCCCTAAATTACCGTGATACAAGCAGTAGTTCCCTCTTTCTCCGTTCCATTCAGGAGCATACTCCGGTAGGTACAATGGTAAAAAGTCGATGGATTTGTAACCAAATTCCGATTGATACACCTCGCAATCTTTGGCAGTTACCGTCCAAAAATTGCCTTTGTTGGCTAAGCCCGCCTCGTATTTGTACAGCAGGCGGCTTTCGGCGTGATAGTACACTTTTTTTAGCGGCGATGTGGTGGCGGCAGCCAGCTGGCGGTAATATTGGTATTCCACATTGTGCAGGCGCACAAAGCTGCGGTGCGCTGGCAGTTGGCCCGTGTGCATAAAATAGGTGCAATGGATGCCTTCCATAAGCACCGGATAATCGTCGGCAAGCAGTCTTTTTAGCAGTTGCGGATTGGCGCGGCTGCTTACCATGTAGGGCAATAGGCCTTTAAGGCCCTTTATACCTTCTTTCCGGGGATAGTAATGCACTTCAGCGCAATAGTCGTTAAGTATGGGCTGCTCGCCACGCCCATATTCGAAACAGTGTAAATGAATCCTGACGCCAGCCTCGCTTAACGCTTTTATTTTGTAAAATAAGTCGAATACACCGCCGTAGTCCACCGGATAGGGTACATCTAAACAAACCAAATGCAAATGCTTTTCCAACGCCGACGCTTAAGGGTTAATAACACTATTCCAAAAATCAATCAATATCTGCTCCTCCTTTTCCCAACACAGCCGTGCTGCGGCGTTTTGGGCATGTAGCGTGAGCTGCTGATACAATACATGGTTGGCGGTCAATTTGTTTACCGCTAGGGCAATTGTTGAACTTTTTGTGTCGGAAATAAGCAAAGCCGGCGACTCTGGGTCACAAATTGCTGCATACTCGGGATAGTTAATGCATATCTGTGGGATGCCTGCCTGAATGTAGTCGAAGAAGCGGTTTGCTAGTGAGTAGTATTGATTTAAACCCGTATCATCAAACAGGGTGAGCCCAACATACGCTAAGGGCGTTAGCTGCTTTAGCACCCCTGGTGGCAGTAGGCCCAGTAACCATATTTTGTGTTGTAGGTTGTTTTGGGCTATCAGCTTTTTTAACTGGGGCATGTAGTTCCCATCGCCTGCAATTACCAGAGGCATGTCAATGGCAAGCATAGCAGGTACCAGTGTTTCAAAACTTCGGCCCTCATTTACAGCACCCTGATATAGCAAAAAACGGCCGGGCGGAAGCGGCGGCAGTGTTTCCTCGGGCATGGGCGCTTGGGCTTTGGAACGCAGCGGTAGGTTACGCACCACGGCATACTGCACGGCATAGCGTCGGGTAAATTCCTGCGCTATAAAGGCATTAACGGTGTAGCCCTGCTTAAATTGAGGCACCGCATGGCGCTCCAATCGGGTCCAAAGCGCATGGATGAGCGGGCGGCTTTTTACCTCAGTTAGCTCGGTAAACAACTCGTGGGCGTCATAAACCCGAGGTACATTAAAGCGTTTGGAAACCAGTAGGCAGGGTAAAATAGTATCCAAATCGATGGCGCAGATAGCGGAAGCGGCGCCCGTTTTGGCCAGTTGTTTTAGTTGACGGCTCAAATAGCGGTAAAGCTGCCAATTAAATGCTGCGTACATCCATTTGCCCGAGGCAAATGGGCATGGTAGCAATACCTGCTCAAAAGGTTGTGGGCTAGGTTGTTGGGCCGGGTTGGTTTGCCTGCCTACCAAAACCACACTGTACCCTGCCAAGGCCAAACTGCGGCAAATGCGCTGCATGCGTTGGTCGTAGGTAAGATTGTTGGTTACGGTAAAAAAAAGGGTCACCTTTGCACTCATTCCAAATATTTTGGGGGCGCAATCTAATTTTTAGTCAACAATAAGTTGATTTTTAAATTATTTCCTTACTTTCGCCGCCCATTATATTAGATTCAATAATAAAGACTTTACAAAAAAGATAATCGGATGCCGTACTTAACTGCTGAAAAAAGAGCACAGATTTTTGAAACCTATGGCGGAAGTGCTGCCAACACAGGTTCTATTGAAGGACAAGTAGCTTTGCTTACTGAACGCATTGCCAAGCTAAGTATCCACCTACAATCCAATAAAAAAGATTTTAGCACACACCGTGGTCTTATGAAAATGGTAGGTCAACGCAAGCGCTTGCTTACTTACCTCAGCAAGCACAACCTGCAAGGATACCGCCAACTGATAGAGAAATTAGGCCTCAGAAAGTAGTTTTCTTGTTTATGATACGTAGCATTCCCAGTCGAGTAATAAAACGATTGGGAATGCTTTTTTTGTTTTGGCCTTAGCGATGAACGTTTTGATTTTGCCATTTTTTATACACCGGGCTTTAAATATTGCACCAAATGGGTGCAAACTGGATGCAGCCCACAAAAATTAAGTTTTATGCTACAACAACCCATTTCCACTACCATCGACCTTGGCGATGGTAGGCCCGTAACCATTAGCACTGGCAGACTAGCCCGTCAAGCCGATGGTGCCGTAACCGTGCAGTGCGGCAACGCCGTTTTGCTTGCTACCGTGGTGGCTACTAAAGAGCCTAAGCCAGGGCAGTCGTTTTTCCCCTTGTCGGTAGATTATCAAGAAAAATTTGCGGCTGCCGGCCGTATTCCAGGCAGCTTTTTCAAGCGCGAAGCGCGTCTTAACGATTACGAAATTTTAACCAGCCGCCTTATTGACCGTGCGCTCCGCCCGCTGTTTCCCGAAGATTATTTGTGTGAGGTGCAGGTACTGATATCATTGGTAAGTAGCGATGCAGAGGTAATGCCCGATGCATTGGCCTGCTTGGCCGCATCGGCTGCGCTGGCTGTAAGCGATGTGCCCATTCAAGAAGTAATTTCGGAAGTAAGGGTGAGCCGGGTAAATGGGAAGTTTGTAACCAACCCTACCCGCAGCCAAATGAAAAGCAGCGATTTGGACTTTATAATTGCCGCCACCGACAAAAATATAATGATGGTGGAAGGTGAGGCCAAAGAATGCAGCGAAGAAGACCTGGTAACTGCATTAGAGGTGGCCCATGCCGCCATTAAAACGCAGATAGCTGCCCAAAACGAGTTGCGCCAAAAAGCCCAGGTGGCCGGCAAGCGTGATTACACAAAGCCCTACCGCAACCCCGAGCTGGAGCAGCGCATTACCGCTTTTGCCAAAGATAAAATGCATGCCATAGCTGCTGCTGCCAGCCCCAAGCATGTGCGCAGCGATGCATTTGCTGCTTTGCACAAAGAAGTGGTAGAGCACCTGGGAACCGAGCTGCCCGACGAAGACAAAGCTTTAATTGGCCTGTACACCGGCGACCTGCAGTACTATGTGGTGCGCAATATGATGCTTGACAACCGTGTACGCCTCGATGGTAGGGATTTAACCACCGTTAGGCCGCTCGATATGGAGGTGGATGCGCTGCCTGGGCCGCATGGCTCGGCCTTGTTTACCCGCGGCGAAACACAATCGCTTACCACGGTTACCTTTGGTACGCCGCTAGATGAGCTGTTGGTAGAAAGTGCTGCGGTAAGTGAATACACGAAGTTTATGCTGCATTATAACTTTCCGCCATTTAGCACTGGCGAGGTGAAAATGATGCGCGGGCCTGGTAGGCGCGAAGTAGGCCATGGCAATTTGGCCATGCGTAGCCTTAAGCAAATGATGCCGGGGGCCGAGTATCCTTATACGGTACGTGTGGTTAGCGATATCTTAGAGTCCAACGGCTCTTCGAGCATGGCCACCGTATGTGCAGGCTCACTAGCCCTTATGGATGCTGGTGTACCCATTCCCAAACACGTGAGTGGTGTAGCCATGGGGCTTATTACCCGCAAAGACGACGGTAAATACGCCATTCTCACCGATATTTTGGGCGACGAAGATCACCTGGGCGATATGGACTTTAAGGTGACCGGTACCCGCCAAGGCATTTGCGGTGTGCAAATGGACATAAAAATTGACGGTTTAAGCATGGACGTGATGCGTGAAGCATTGGCACAGGCCAAACAGGCCAGAATGCACATTCTTGATGCTATGTATGCCGCCATGCCAGCCCCGCGAGTTGATCTTAAGCCGCACGCTCCACGCATGGAAATGCTGTTTATTGACAAAGAATTTATTGGCGCTGTGATTGGGCCCGGCGGTAAAGTAATACAAGAAATACAGCGTACTACTGGTACTACGGTTAACCTAGAAGAGAAAAACGAGCGTGGCGAAATCAGCATTTTTGGAACCAATAAAGAGGCTGTTGAAAAAGCCGTGAATTGGATAAAAGGAATTGTACTCGTGCCCACTGTTGGCGATGTTTACGATAGTACAGTCAAAAGCATAATGCCTTATGGCGCATTTGTGGAATTCTTGCCAGGCAAGCAAGGTTTACTGCACATTAGTGAGGTTACCTGGAAGCGCTTAGATAGCTTAGAGGGCGTACTAAAGGAAGGAGATGTGGTAAAAGTAAAGCTTACTGGTACCGACCCTAAAACCGGTAAGTTCAAGCTGAGCCGCAAGGTGCTTTTGCCCCGCCCCGACGGACAGGCAGGAGATCAGCAGGGTGGAGAATAACATCTGCAAAGCTGTTTTTTAGAAATATGATATGGCCGCTTACCACCACAGGTAGGCGGCTTTTTTGTGCGCCTGAACAAGTCGTTTTTAGTACACAAGACCCCTGACGGTGTATTCAGAATTGCTATGGCACTGCCGTTTGCAACAGCAGCAGAGCCTCGGCAGTAAAATGCATCAAGTTTAGAAAGTACGAATTGCATACCTATATTTTTTTGAATTGTTATTGCTATAAATGCTCGGCATCACTATCTTGTCGGCAAAATATTTGGCTTTATGTCTCAAATGAAGAAACTCCGTATTCTAGCCTTAGACGGTGGTGGCATACGCGGCATTATACCTGCCACCATTTTGGTGGAGATTGAAAACAGGCTGCGTTTTCACCCTCAAGGTAACCCTGAGGCCCGCCTTGCCAATTACTTTGACCTTATAGCCGGCACAAGCACTGGTGGTATTTTATCGGCCCTGTATTTATGCCCTAACGATGAAATGAAGCCCCGTTTTTCAGCTGCCGAAGCACTGGGTTTGTATCTTGACAATGGACATAAAATATTTGAAAAGGAATTTCTGCAGCGCGTAATGAAGCTGCACGTGGTTTTTGATGAAATGTATCCGAAAGCGCCGCTGGAATCACTGCTGGAGTCTTATTTTGGAAGTCTAATGCTTAGTGATTTGCTGAAACCCTGCCTTATTACCGCTTATGACATTAGAAACCGAAGGGGGCACTTTTTTAGCAGTGTGGATGCCAAGCGCAAATCCATTTACGACTTCAAGCTTAAAGATGTGTGCCGCGCCACCTCGGCAGCACCTACTTATTTTGAGCCTGCCAAGTTTACATCCGAGCAGGGTGCCGACTACACCTTGATAGATGGGGGTGTTTTTGTGAACAACCCAGCGCTAGCAGCTTATAGTGAGGCGCGGTCTGTGGATTTTTCATTGGTGTTAGGGCCACACAAGCCCTGCGAACCGTCGGCTAAAGACATGTTGCTGATTAGCATTGGTACTGGCAGCGTAAAGAAGCCGTACAAGTGGCACGATATTAAAGATGCTGGACTTATAAGTTGGCTCCCCATTATAATTGATGTTATGATGAGTGGAAACAGCGAAACAGTACACTACCATCTTACTAAAATGTATGATACCTTAAAAAATAGCGATAAGGACGATTACATTAGGTTAGAGCCCAATTTGGCCGATGCAACCAGCGATATGGACGATGTGCGGCCCGAAAATCTACTCAATCTCCACAATGCGGGCCTTCAGTTTGTAGCTAAAAATGATGCCATTTTGGATGAAATTGTAGAGAAGCTAATTGCGAACGCATAGTTTTTGGCAGGAACACATCTTGCTGTAAATTTAAGCCAACCAACTTACAAAAGGCCGTCTATTGCTGCATGGGAAGCTATGAGTGTGGGTGCTTCACCTTACTTTTGCACCCCGCTCAATGCACCTCCTTTGTTGGGTTACTGTGTTGGCGGGCCAAACGCAAAACCGTTACACCACCATGATGACCGAAGAAAAAAGCCTTAACTTTATAGAAGACATTATTGCCGAAGATTTAAAAAGCGGCAAATACAGCCAAATTGTAACGCGTTTTCCACCCGAACCCAATGGATATCTGCACATTGGTCACGCCAGCAGCATTTGTCTCAATTTTGGCCTAACCAAAACCTTTCCGGGCCACACTAACCTGCGCTTTGACGATACTAATCCCAGCACCGAGGAGGTAGAATACGTTGAAAGCATTAAGAACGACATCCGCTGGATGGGTTTTGAATGGGAGAATGAGCGCTATGCCAGCGATTATTTTGAAACCCTATACGCCTATGCGATAAAGCTAATTGAAAGCGGACTGGCTTATGTGGATGATAGCAGCAGTGAGGCCATTGCTAGAGAAAAAGGAACGCCGACTACTGCTGGTGTCCGCAACATTTTTGCCAGCCGTACCATAGAAGAAAATTTACAATTGTTTGCCGATATGCGCGCCGGCCTGTACCCCGATGGCGCAAAAGTGTTGCGAGCAAAAATTGACATGGCTAGCCCCAACATGTTGATGCGTGACCCCTTGCTGTACCGGATAAAGCACGCTCACCACCACCGCACG
>RDXD01000147.1 GCA_004292575.1 Bacteroidota bacterium | reverse complement strand
TGTTCTAGTGGCTTATTTTGGTTTTTCCAAGCCATAATGCCGCCGGCCAGGTTGTGGGCCACAAACCCATTCTTGTTCAGATATTGGGTAGCTTCCATGCTTCTGAATCCACTAAGGCAATAGGTGTAAACCGGCTTGCCTTTGTCCAATGCCTTTACCCGTTCGGTAAATTCTTTGGTGTTATTCCAGTCTGCCAATAAAGCATTTTTCAGGTGTCCCGATTGATATTCCGAAGCGGTCCTTACGTCTAAAATTTGTACGCCCGACTGATTAATACCTTTCTCGAATGCTTCAACCGACAAATCGGGCTTTTGAGCCTGACTGTTACAGCCAAAAAAGGTTGTAATGCAGCACACTACCAACGCTAAATGATTGAATCTCACAATTACTTCTTTTTAATAGGGCAGCTATTAATGCCCAAAAGCTTATAAAGTGGGCAAAAGCTGACTGCACTTGTTAATAAAAAAATGGCTGCTGCAGCCAGCAACACAATGGGCCATGTTCCGGAGATGGTCTTGGTGAAAAACAGAAATGCAACAACAGCGGCAAGGCCAATTCTGATGATTTTGTCGGTTAATCCCATGTTCTTTTGCATAAAATTATATTTTGTTAGTTAAAAAAGCGAAGAAATTTATTTTGAGGTTTGTCCAGTAACGAATAACGGAGCGCATGACGGTTTAGGTTGATAATAATGTTTTTCCGATGGTTCAATTATGCTAGTTTGAAGTGTTTTCTCTTTCCACAACAGTTGGACTGTTGTAGATATACCTGCGTTTCCGCCTGCCACGATACTGATTTTTTTAGACGGCATAACGTTCAGTTTTAAAGTGTAAAGGTGTTTTTGTTTTGGCGGCTTTTTTGTAACATTTGTTGCATTGTACTACCCCAAAAAAATGGTGCTATTTTTAGCAAGCTTTTCGACTGTTGCATCTATATGCGTTTTTTTTGAAACAACTGGTGGCAACGCTTAGTGGTGCATTGTTATATCAATGTGTTTACTTAAGCTGCAACCATATCACCCCGTCGGGGTTTTTAACATTAAAATTAACTCTACTGTCTATAATACTTTCAGCCCTTCGGGCTTAATGCAACCACCAAGTGGTGGCATGATTATAGAAAAGTGTTCCTTTATTACAACGAACAAACTCGCATGGGTGATACAACCCGTTAAAGTTTGTCGAATTTAATTTTCCCAGCCCCCTTGCTTAAGTAAACGACATTGATTGTAATATCATCATTTTGGCCTCCGGCTACAGTGTTCAAAAAAGGCATCCTGCACTCATAACAGCCCCGCCATCTCACGCTGTATTTCTGCCGTTACGATACCAGCGGTTCGCCTGCATTTGCCCACTCATTGATACTTCCGGAAAAGTTTGAGATGTTCTTAAAGCCATTTTTTGCCAAAATGGAATAGCCAATGGTGGCACGGTCGCCACCCTGACAGTAGATGAGGACTTTTCTATCTGTATTCACTTTATCGAAATAATCGGGTAGGGTACCTATAAAAATGTTTTCCGCGCCGGCTATATGTCCAGCATTGTATTCTGCCGCTCCTCTTAAGTCAATCACCTGCACATTATTTGTGGCCATCATGGCTTTGGCTTGCGCCAACGATACCACATTAGCGGTATCCAAATTACCGCCCGTATCGGTCCAAGTTGCAATAGAGGGCACATAGCCATAAATATTATCCAAGCCAATGCGCATCAGCTTACGCGTTAAATCGTCCAACTGGCTTTCATCGGCCAAAAGAATAAACTGTTCGTCGTATTTCAAAAACCAACCTGCCCAAGTTGCAAAGGCGTTGTTGCCCTGTATGTTGTAGCTGCCGGGAATAAAACCTGCGGCAAAATCAACTTTATTTCTTGTGTCAAGTAATTTTATGCCCTGTACCATGGCAGCGTTTAATTCCGCTGCTGAAAGCTGTTTCAGTTTGGGCACTTCAGTTAGCAACGGCCTTACCGCCTTGTTTAAATGTTTCATCATAGCGAAATACTTAGGCGGTTCCGGTTGATCTTCAAGTAAGTATTTCACAAAGCCCGGTTCGTCGTTGGCATATTGAAAGGCCCAGTTTCTTGCCTTTTCGTAACCAACGGTGGTACTTGGTACAGCGCCCAGCGCTTTGCCACAAGCACTGCCCGCACCATGCCCGGGCCATACCTGAATGTAATCGGCAAGGGCATTAAACTTATTGATGGACGCATACATTTGAAGGGCTCCGTCGTTTGCTGTGCCGCTAATGCCAGCTGCTTTTTCTAACAGGTCGGGCCGACCAATATCGCCTACGAACACAAAATCGCCCGTAAACAGCATCACGGGTTTGTCAGATGCAGGATTGTCGGTTAGCAAAAAGCTGATGCTTTCGGGTGTATGGCCGGGCGTGTGCAACACCTCGAACGTTAAGTTGCCTAATTGTACTTTTTGTCCGTCTTTCAAGCCAATGTGCTCAAAATCGTATTCCCAACCGGGCCCACCTTCATCCGACAAATACATATCAGCACCTGTTAGCGCTGCCAGTTCCCTTGAGCCCGCCAAAAAGTCGGCATGGATATGTGTTTCGAAGATGTGTGTAATTTTCATGCCATTGGCCTTTGCAATGTCGAGGTAGGTATCCACATCGCGTTTTGCGTCAATAACCGCGGCTACGCCCGCTTTCTGGCATCCAATAAAATAGCTAGCCTGCGCCAGGCTCTTGTCGTAAACATGCTGAAAAAACATCGTTGGTTTTATTTTTAAATGGTTGATCTAAAGGTTGTGCAAATATGGATACCCTGGCCGGCTATGATGGTAACATTGGTTACATTGGTGGTTTCAACAATTTAAGGCCTGCAAGAATGGCTTAGTTTGAGGTGGGTGTCGTCGGCTTGTTTGCAACTGACATGCTAACCTACTTTTGCATGGATGTAGTAGTGCTTGGGTAGTGTAAGTTACGCTTACTAGCGCACTAGTAGCGCAAGGCCGGGGCGTTTAAGCAAAAAAGCCCCAAGATGTGCTTGGGGCTGCAAGGAGAAAATGGTTGAAGTTTTACTAAAGCATCGTCGTGGGACACACGTAATCCGATTTTGGCACGGGCGTTTTTTTAATTTCAACAAACCCACCAATCACATCGGCAAAGTTGTCCCAGCCGCGTTGCTTAAGCATGGAGCTGGCGAGCATACTGCGGTAGCCTCCCGCACAATTCAAAACAAATGGCTTGTCTTTCGGAAATTCGGCCAAATGCTGGTTTATCTCATTTAGGGGAATGTTTATGGCACCCAAAACGTGTTCCGAATCAAATTCGCTTTTTTTCCTCACATCAAACAGCAATACTTCCTGGTCGCGGTAGCTTTGGGCAAATGCGTCGGCGGTCATTCTTTTTGTAGTATCAACGGCTTTACCTGCTTTTACCCAGTTTTCAAATCCGCCGTCTAGGTAGCCGATGGCGCCGTCGTATCCTACCCTCGAAAGTCGAATAATGGCTTCTTCTTCGTTGCCGGTATCGGTTACCAATAGTATTTCTTGCTTAATGTCTGGTATCATTTCTCCCACCCATTGCGCAAAACTGCCGTTGAGACCAATGTTTATGCTGTTGGGGATGAAGCCTTTTGCAAATGTGTCGGCGTCTCGCGTGTCTAAAACTAAAGCTTGTGTTTCGTTTGCCGCGGCTTCAAACGCGTCAGCATCCAAAGCGTGATGACCTCTTTCCATTACGGTATCTAAGCTTTCGTAGCCCTGAATATTCATCAATACGTTTTTTGGGAAGTAGGCAGGCGGGGCTGTAAGGCCCGTAAGAATGGCTTTCACAAATTCATCTTCGCTCATGGGTTGCAAGGCATAATTCACCGCTTTTTGATTGCCGAGTGTATCGGTGGTTTCTTTACTCATGTTTTTGCCACAAGCACTGCCAGCACCGTGGTTGGGGTACACAATAAGCGCATCATTCAGTGGCATTATTTTGGTGCGAAGCGAGTGATAAAGGTGTCGCGCTAACTTTTCTTCGGTTAAATCTGCCACCACGTGTTGCGCCAAATCGGGCCGGCCAACATCGCCAATAAACAGGGTGTCGCCGGTAATGATGCCGTGTTCGGTTCCCTGCTCGTCAATCAGTAAATACGTTGTGCTTTCCATGGTGTGGCCCGGCGTGTGTATTACTCTTACCTTGTATTGGCCCACCAAAAACTCCTGATTGTCGGCAGCAGAAATAATATCGTATGCCGGCTTAGCGGTTGGTCCATACACTATTTTGGCACCCGTTTTTTTGGCTAGGTCTAAATGCCCGCTTACAAAATCGGCGTGAAAATGCGTTAGGAACACGTACTTAATTGTAGCGTTGCTTCTTGCGGCCCGGTCTATATAGGGTTGCACTTCCCTTAACGGATCGAAGATGGCAGCTTCGCCTTCATTTTCAAGATAGTAGGCGGCATGAGCAATGCAGCCGGTGTAAATCTGTTCAAGTTTCATAATCGGCATCTTTTATTTTGATTAACAAATGGTTTCGTGGTGTTTTCGGTGTGGTGCATTTCAACAACTTCCCAGCAACTTCAATCTGTGGTTTGGGTACGCTTCGCATTGCTGGGTTTGGCCACCGCAGCACCATTGCTTTGCAAAATTGACGGTAATGGCGGTTAAAGCTGGCTACTTTTGTTACGCATGGCCATGAAAATTGTCATTTTCTCTCTTGCTTTTAATCATACCCTAGGTGTGAATTACTGCGTTAGAAAGCATTGTGGGGTATTTTTCTACTGCCGACCGCCGATTGCCATTTGTAGCTGTTTTACCAAGAACAAATCTACTGGTTACGGACTCCTTTTTTCGCCATGGGGCGGCCATGGTTTTATACTGCGCCAAAGGTTTAGCTTATCACCCGTTACTGGCATTAATGCACTTCCTCTGCAGGGCTGTTAATTTTAGTCGTCTTGGTGTTTTTACTAAATGTTCTTTCAGAAACATGTGTCAGCTGCCAGATTAAGGTCAGTTTTTTTTTTAGTGTCCGCCTCCGGTTGGAAAAAATATTTCCTTGATAATGATGTAGATACCCATCACCAGTACGAACCATCCAAACGCTTTTTTTAGCTTATCGCCCGGTATCTTTTTGGATAGCCATATACCAATAAAAATGCCCACCACAGCAAAGGCCGTGAAACTTGCCAACAGTCTCCAATCAATGACTTGGTGGCCCTGCAGGTCGCCAATAAAGCCAATCAACGATTTTGCAGCGATGATAAACAGCGAAGTGCCTACGGCTAATTTCATAGGCATGCGGGCCAGCAAAACCAGTGCTGGGATAATGAGAAAACCTCCTCCAGCCCCCACCAGTCCGGTAAGTAGGCCCACCACTGCACCCTCCAGCAGTATCATGGGGTAGTTGTATTGCATCGGCGCATTATCGTCAACGGTTTCTTTCTGTTTCCCCGATTTTATCATGCTTACCGAAGCCAAAATCATAACAAGAGCAAACAGCAGCATAAGGGCTATGGCTTTGGTTACCACCAGCGCACCAATTGTAAACAGTGTTGGCGGAATAAGCGGCACCAACCATAGGCGCGTGGCGTAAACGGCTGCAATAGACGGGATACCAAAAATGAGTACGGTTTTGAAATCTACCTTTTTCTGGAGTGCACTTTGAATGCCGCCAACCAGCGCGGTTGAGCCTACTATAAAAAGAGAGTAAGCCGTAGCCAGCACCGGGTTTACGCCCAGTACATACACCAAAATTGGTACGGTTAAGATAGAGCCACCACTGCCGATTAGCCCCAACGATACGCCCACTAAAGCCGCCAAAACAAAACCCAGTACTTCCATTGCTCCATTTTTATGTTCGGCAAAGTTGCGTGGCAGCCCATGGCTACACGGTAACAAAAGTTGCTTAGATGGAAAAGGCTTGAAGCTGCTGGGCAATAGCCCGCTCTGTACAAAGCCAGCTATGCCATATATGATGAAGCATTTCTAAAAAAGTGCGCCCTAGCACGTTCATTTTTTTGTGCTTACAAAAAAAGAGGCTGACAAATTTTGCCAGCCTCTTTTTGAAAAAAGTGTGGGAGCGTGCTTAATTGATTTTGCTCATTTTTAGCGTTTGGGTAAGGCCTTCGCCTATGATGGTAACATTGTATTCGCCAGAAGCCAATGCAGACACATTAAGATCGAGCTGATTAATACCTTTTACAAAATTGGTATTCACCATCATGGCTTGCTTGCCCGTAGCGTCGCGCAGCACTATGCTGCCTTTGCCGTTGCTTGGTGCATCAACCACCAGTTTGGTAATAGAGCGAGCAGGGTTGGGGAACAACGATGCAGAACCCGTGCTACCCACATTGAGTGTGCGTATGGGGCTGTAGATGGCTGTGCCACTTTTGTCGAGCTGCTTGATGCGATAGTAGATGGTTTTTGCATTTAGGCCACTCAAACGGCTATCGTTACCATTGTAAGTGTTAACCGACTTGCCATTTTCAAATGCTTTTACGGTGGCAAATCTGGTGTAGCTGCGACCATCGGTGCTGCGCTCAATATCAAACGAAGCATTATCCTCATCGTTTTCTACCGTCCAGTTCAATTTGGCATCGTCGCCGGTTTTGAGGGCATAGAAAGAGAGGAATTTAACGGGGAGGGTGACGCTTAGCGGTACGAAAGAATAGCCCTCGTAGCCTAAGGCACTGTTTGACGAATTTGGTCCATAGGTCAGTGCAGTTAAATTTGCACGATTGGTACCCAATATTTCCCAGTTTAATCCAGCAATGGTAGAACTACCACCGTTAGGTACACTGGCCAACCTTAGTTCGGTATTTACGTTCCCTACGTTACTTGTAAAAACAACTTCGCCAACTTCAACTTCAACGTTAGCGGTTAATGAAGTAGAGATAGCTCCAACGTACGCACTAAAAAAAGTGAAGACATGTGTATTTACGCCATTTACCAACTCAGTACTTGGTGCCTGGGCTGTTTGTGATAAGTGAGAAAAAGCAGGTGCTAGAACTATTGAGGCTGTTGGACGGGGTAAAATTGTAGCGGGTA
>RDXD01000146.1 GCA_004292575.1 Bacteroidota bacterium | reverse complement strand
CCATCGGCAATACCTATTCGATACTCAGCACCAGAAGCAATTAATAATTCTGATCATTTTTCTGAAAATACAAGCCACAATGTACCAGCGTTTTTGGAATTGTACGGCCATTTTACTGTTGCTGTTTGCAAGCACCACCGTAATTTTTGCCTAGCCCGCCATTACCGAGGTTGAGTATTTCGTAAATACCGACCCCGGCTTTGGAAATGGCACCCAAGTAAGTATTTCGGCCGCAGCCAACATCAGCAATCTTTCGGTTCCGGTAAACATTAATGCGCTTCCGGCGGGCATTAACCGCATGTATGTACGCAGCAAAAACGCCAATGGCCAGTGGGGTAGCACAAACCAAGCGCTGCTTTTTAAAAGCAACCTGCAAACCAGCAATGTGGCCCGCGCCTAGTATTATTTTTAATACCGACCCCGGCTTTGGCAACGGCACCCCGATAAGCATAGTACCCGGTGCCATAGCTACCGATGTGCTGATAAACCTAAATGTGCAGGCGCTGCCCTTGGGCATACACCAGCTTTACTTGCGCACGGCCAATGCTGCCGGTCAATGGAGCATTACCAACCGTACCACATTTTTCAAAAGCAATTTGCCAACCAGCAATGTGGCTCGTGCTGAATATTTTTTTAATACCGACCCCGGCTTTGGCAACGGCACCCCGGTAAACATAACCCCTGGCGCGGCGGCTGCCGATGTGCTGGTAAACCTAAATGTGCAGGCGCTGCCCCTGGGCATAAACCAGCTGTATTTGCGTACCGCCAATGCTGCGGGCCAGTGGAGCATTACCAATAGGGCACCGTTTGTAAAAAACAGACAGGGCGATGCCATTACCCGCATTGAATACTTTTATGACACCGACCCCGGCTTTGGCAATGGCATACCGGTAGCCATTAACCCTACTACCCAATTGGGCAACTATACCGTTCCAATAAATATATCCGGCCTTGCAGTAGGGGAACACACAGCTTACTTGCGCACATTTAGCAGCGGCGGGTGGAGCATTACCAATACCAAAGCATTTACCATAGCCACTGCCACGGCGGCGCCGCTGATTAACGTAAACAGCGTAACCAGCAAGGTAAACTGTGCCTGGGCCAAGTTCCGCATTTCTTTTCATGCCACCGGCACTTATACTGCGGGCAACCGCTTTACGGTGCAGCTGAGCAATGCCGATGGCAGTTTTGCCAGCCCCATTGTAATTGGCGATACCCTTACCACACGCAGCAGCGAGGTGTTTTGCACGCTGCCGCCCCGGCTGCCCGATGGCACCAACTACCGCATACGGGTGGTGAGCAGCACCCAACCGGTAACGGGTATTAGCGGTATTGATGCCATAACCATACGCGACCGCCCTGACTTGGGCAGCGATACCACGGCCTTTATTGTGTGCCAGGGCGAAACGGTGAACTTGCTGCCGCTGTATGCCACCGATACTTTTGCCACGGCCGCTTGGAATTTTGCACCCGCACAAACCGCCCCGGCAGGCCAATACCGCCTAATTGTGGCCAATGTGTATGGCTGCGCCGATACCGCTTTTGCTACCGTGCGCCAAGATGTAAACAGGTGGACAGGCGCCATAAATGCCAACTGGCACAACCCGGGCAACTGGAGCAGTGGTAAAATACCCAACGAGAAAACACATGTAATTGTAGATTCCAACACCATTAACCCCTGCCAAATAAGCCAAAGCGATGCCACGGCAGCCAGCGTGCAGGTGCGCAATGGCGGCAACGTGGGCCTGCTTAACAACCGTGTGTTGCACGTGCAGGCGCGCTGCAGCCCCTTGCCCACGGGGCCATAGTGGTTGCTTGGCAGCCAAGGCACGGCGGTGTTTTTGGCTGCCAATTAGAAAAACAAATCGGCGGCTATGCCATCGGCATACAGCTTGCCGGTGTGGGTAAGGCTAATGCGGTTTTGCTGCTCTACCAGCATTTGGCGCTGCTGCCAGCGGTCAATTTTTTTGGTGAAGGCTAAAAAATCGGCATCCCCAACGGGGGTGGTACAAACCAAGCCCTGCTGCCTGTTGATGGCAATACCCTCGTGCATGCGGATGCCGGTCATAATTTGCTCGTTTAAGTGCTGTACGGGGGTTAATGTTTCGTGCTCAAAATGGGGCAGACCCTGTTCAATGGCTTGCACATACAGTGCGTTGTTGGCCACATTCCACCAGCGGGTGTGCTTGCCATTGTAGCCATGGGCCGATGGGCCAATGCCATAGTAAGGTTGCCCGCTCCAATAACTGCTGTTGTGCCTGCTGCGCTGGCCCGGCAAGCAAAAGTTGCTGATTTCGTAGTGCTCGTAGCCCGCAGTTTGCATCCAATTCATGAGTTGCAAAAACTGCTGGCTCTGTGTGTCATCGCTAATGGGGGGTGTTTTACCCTTGGCCACCATGCTATGCAGCGCTGTTTTGGGTTCCACAGTTAGGGCATAGCAGCTAATGTGTGGAACTTGCAGTGCCAGCGCTTGCTCCACATTGGCCTGCCAGCACTGTGCGCTAAGGGTGGGCGTGCCATATATTAGGTCGATGCTGATGTTGTGAAGACCCAGCTGCTGCGCCAGCGCAATACCGCTTACCGCCATTTGGGCATTGTGGGCCCTATTCATCCATTGCAAATCGGCATCGAAAAAACTTTGTACACCAATGCTGAGGCGATTGATGCCCAGCTGCTGCCAACCCTTCAGCTTTTCTGCTGTCATGTCGTCGGGGTTGGTTTCGAGGGTAACTTCGGCCTGAGGCAGCACGGTAAAGCGCTGGTGTATGGCGGTTAACAGTTGGTCTAGGTCGTCTAAACCCAGCAGGCTGGGCGTGCCGCCGCCAAAATAGATGGTGCTGAGTGGGTGAAGCGCATCTGCGCCGGGCGACAGTGGGGCCCAGCTAATATGCCGCACCATAGCCTGCACCATGGCGGCTATGCCGGTAGTTTGGGTGCTAAAGTGGAAGTTGCAATAGTGGCATGCCTTGCGGCAAAAAGGAATGTGAACATAAATACCGGCCATGTGTAGGCAAAGGTGCAGTTTTTTGGGGGTTGGTTTATAAGCTCGGCTTTGGATGCAGGGCAGAGGCATTAAAATTTCAAGTTGTTCGCATAGGCTAGTAAAAATGGGTTTAGAAAAAAGGGGGAAATGCCGGGCTTGTATAAAAAAGCGTGTCTATCATGGATGGTTTGGGTAAAGCACCTACCCTCACGTACCAAGGAGCACAAAATTCTAAACAAGTTCTCTAACGTTCTATTTATTGGCATAGCGGCAGTTGTTTGCGGCGATTAAGATTGGTACAAGATAGAAGACTATGCTCAGGATAAAGCGGCTTGGCTGCGTAGCATATTGGAGTTGGCTAGAGGCACCCCCTCACACACAATACGTTTACCCGCATTTTTTCCATTCTCAATGCTGATGCATTACAGACCAATTTCATGAATTGGGTTGAAGCGGTGGCTGATTTTAGTAAGGGGTGAATTATAAGTGTAGATGCTAGATGGCCATGCACAAACGGGTCAAAAGCCGGTATATACATGGTAAGCGCTTGGTGTACCGGCAACGAGATGTTGCTGGGTCAACTAAAAGTAAATGACAAAAGCAATGAGATTACCGCCAGTCCTGAATTGGCCGAACCGCTGAACCTACGAGGTTGCGTGGTAACAATAGATACAATAGGCTGGCAGAAAGAAATAGCCGCCAAAATGGTACAGCAGGGAGCAGATTACATTTTTGCGGCAAAAGAGAGCCAAAAACATTTGCACAACGACATAAAGGAAGGATTGGCACAAAACAAGGTAAGCGATACAGCAGAAGACTTGCTGAAGAATAATGGACGGATAAAAAAAGAACCTGCCGTATTATTACCGATACCGATTGGGTGTGCAGTAAAAATTATTGGAAAAATTTGGAAACACGTATTGAAATAACAGCCACTAGAACCGTAACAGCAACGGGCATTAAGGAAATCCACACCCGCCACTATATCAGCAGCAAAACTGGTACAGCAGATTACTCTAATAAAGCCACAAGAAAGCATTGGGGCATATAGAACAAGCTACGCTGGGTTTTAGTTGTTTGCTTTGGAGAAGATGATAGCACTAAATGGCGGGGCAACCGCAGTAACCTTCGCTTGTCTAAACAAAATAGCACTCAAGTTACGCTATCAATCCAAGGAATGGCCGCGGGCCGGAAAGCTACCCATTAAAAGGAAAAGCACAAAAGCCGAAAGAGGACCTACTTACTTGCTTTCCTTATTTAACTTCAAAGCTTGGCTTTAATGCGTCTGTCGTGCGACTACTGGCAAGAAAACAAGCGCCGCTGGCAGCATTCGGCAGACTTCGGAACATGCTGCATGGCGCGAATTTATAAAAAACGTAAACTGAAATACAAGGGTAGCAAGGTAGTTGACTAGAATAAAAACTGGCCACCGAGCATAATAATTCTGCCCTGAATGGTGCTACTAGAAACGGAATTTATTAAGCCTGAATTACTTGCCGTTAAAAATCGATTTTCACCAAGTAAATTATATGCCGTCAAAGTAAGATTGATTTTCTTGATGGGATATCTGATTGAGGAATTAAGGAAGGTGAATAATTGCCGTTTTCCAAAACGCGCCACCTCGCTTGAATTACTAAACCCTTCAAAGTCAAGTGAAAGTAAACATGACTTAAAGATGGTAGCTTTTGATTTAATTTGAAGATGCCTTGTACCCAACTGTTTGAAACTGGCTTGGTCATTAGTTTGTAGGAAGCTAAGCCCGTTCTTAAATCTGACCACAAAATTCACAGGTAAAGAAAACGATGTTCTTCCCTCAATGCTTATACTCATGTTTTTAAACGAAAACGAGGTGGGTACACCCTGTATAAAGTTAAATGCCTCGCTAGATCCACCTTGCGCTTCAATTCTAACGTACGAACTTAAGGCGGAAACAAATTTAGCAGCGTAAAGTGAACTGCTAAAAAGCGTATTGCCCCGGTCGAAGATCAAAGCGGTCTGTATGGAATTGACATCAAAAACTATGTTGGAGTAGATATCTCTGCTTTTTTTAACCAGCAAAACAGAGAGACCCGCTTCGGTGCCCCTAACAAAGTTGTTATAAGAAGCCAACCCAAAGAGCGATGAGGTAGGGATAAAGTTGATTTGCTCTAGCCCCTGCCGAATGTTACTATAGTTTGTAATGATGGGTTCATTTAAGAAATTTACAGCCCTTGGAATTTGTATATCCCTATTCATCACCAGTAATACCATCGTTTTTTTTGTTGGCTTAGCATCTAACACCAATTTAAACGCGGGAAAGACACTGCTTTTCTGATTTCCTCCCGAGGCCAGATAATTAAATTTGGAAGTGCCCTCGGCTCTAGCACTTCCCCAACGCCATTTTTTCCCCAGCCCCATACTTAGGTCTGCATTAGCGTGCTGCCAATTTTCCTTCCATAACAAAGAGTCTCCAATTGATTTGGAATACGAATCAGCTTTTAGAGTACCTGCTGAACTTCGTAGGGCATACTCAAATATGTAGATTAAGTGTTTCTTCTTTTGAATGATTTCGCCAAAGGTGGTAGCATAAACAACAGCCGTTTGGTTTTTTAAACCCGAGATGTTGCTAAATATATTGGTAGGTGCCAGTAGAAACTTAGGGGACACCGTGTAGGGTTGTTGGCTACCCTCAAATCCGAAACTTAGGCCAGTTGTTAGTGGAATGTTAGTGGCTAATTTTCTTGTGGTGTTCCCCAAATAGTTAACGCCATAAGTTGCGAAATCCCCAAACTCTGTGATGCTTTGATTGTTTAGATTAATGCCGTTGTTTGTTCTGGCTCTATCCAGTTTGAGGTTCCACTTTCTATCGGAGTAGGTATTGGGTTTGGAAGAGGTGACACCATAATTTAGGTTAAGCCCCAAATTTGTAAAATCAAGGCCATAGATGCTTCGAAAGGCTATGTTATCAGGGTTTAAGGCACTGCCATCGGTTTGTTCCGATTGCTGGGTTAGACGCTCTCTTTGTAAGGAGAGGCGGTAGGTTCTGGTTTTTGTGGCTGTGGTCCTAACGAGCCTAACATCGCCAAAATGGCTTTGATTAAACAGGTCTCGATTTCCTCGAAGCCCTACATTTGGTTTGGAAATGTTAACCATATCTTTTAAATCGATAGGATTTACGAAAGTTGGATCGAGCTGTTCGTCTGCTTGATATTGTGCATTGCTAGTACCAATATTGTTTCCAGTGTACAGGCCCACTGCTTTGTTATTTTTGTCAAACCGATACAAGTTTAGTGTATTGTCGTACCCATTACCCACATTACCGTCAACAGCACCTTTAGTTTTTAGCTTTGCATCTTTGTTCAATACCAAGTTAACAACGGTTTCATTGCCCGTTAAAAACTCTTTTAAAATTGGGTTTTTTTCGTAGTGCTGAATAGCTTGAACGCTATCGAAGATAAACGGGGTTATGTTTTTTGTTCCAATCGTGTAGTCCTTTCCGTAAATCTCACTACCGCCTATCAAAAGCCGTGAGACTTCTTTGCCTTGGTAAGAAAGCTTACCATCGTTCGACACGCTAAAGCCTGGTAGCTTTTTCAGCAAATCCTCTAGCGAACGCTCGGTCGAATCCGCAAAGCCCGATACTGCGTATGAGGTGGTATCACCTTTTTGCACAATTGGAATATGATTGCTTTTTACAACAACTTCAGGAAGACTATTGTCGTCTTGTTGTAGTTCAATTAGCAGGTTCGACAATTTGTGCGATATGGTATCGGTACGCAGATTAACAGTGTTGCTAGACACATGGGAAACACGTATGGTTAGTCCGTTACAATTTCCCATGCATGAGAGTGAAAATTTACCACTTGAATCCGACCTCGCGAAGGCAATAATTTCTTCACCTTTAAGGGCCATGATACTTGCATTTGCCAGTGCGGCCTTTTGTAACACCACCCTACCTGCGATGTGGTTTGGTTGGCTAAAAGCGGTACCTACATGCAGACAAACGAAAAAAATGCCAAATATTTTACTCAAATATCGTTTTTTCAATTGTGTTCATTT